>JAHDCK010000192.1 GCA_020629915.1 Saprospiraceae bacterium | reverse complement strand
GCCAAATTAAAAATCGTATCCATATTGGAAGGCGCACCTGTACTCCACCAATATTCATAAGGAGGTGTTCCTCCCGTAATTTGAGCAATGGCCATCCCATCCATGCTATTGCCACAGGATTCAGGATGAACAGTAATGGAGAGATTCAAAGAAGGTACAGCCTGAATTTGAAAAAAAGCAACTTCTTCGCACCCATTGGCATCTATAACAGAAACAGAATAGACCCCGGCGGTTAAAGAAGTGGCGCATTGAGCTGTCGATCCATCACTCCATAAAAAGGCATAAGGCGGACTTCCTCCCGTTATCTGGACGCAAGCATTCCCTGTCTGGTTGAAGCAAGTAGGTTGATCGATAGAGGTAAAAACACTTAAAATAGAAGTAGTTACATTGACTTGATCAGTTAAGGTACAACCAAGGAGGGAATCTATTGCCGTTACGAAATATGTCCCGGATTCCATTACTTGGGGCATGGCTTGGGTGGAGGTAAAGCTATTTGGTCCGCTCCAATTATAGGTAACATTAGGAAGTGCGGGGCTTCCAATAATTACTGGAAAGTTCGCTTCGCAAGCAGTTATATCAGGGCCCGCAAAGTTTCCATTTGGCAGAGGGAGAGATATAGTAAAAGGCCCTTCGGTAGTTATACAAAAAGTATTGATGTCTACTGCATGGACAAAATAAGTGCCTACAGCTAAACCTGAAAAGATTCCTGAAGCGTTTTGGCCAAGTGTTCCATCGAAGATCTGATTATTATCATCAATATGGTAAGTAATAAATGAATTGCCGTTTATTTCTACCACCTTTATGGTATCATCAGGAGGTATAGTTTGGCAAGGATTGCCATAAGCAATGGAAACTGAAATCATAGGGGCAGAGGGTGAGTTCAGAACAACCACCGTATCAGAAGTCATACAACTTATATTTGTATCATTTACATTCAAAATATAAGTTCCCGGTCCGGTTACAGCTGGATTTAAAACAGTATTTGAACCATAAAAGCTACCATCAGGTGTTGTCCAGTTATATAAAACGCCTGAGCCACTTGAAGAACCAGAACCATTGAGGTGAAGAGAGTCAATCCCACATAACCATTGCAAATCTGAGCCGGCATCAGCCACACACTGTGCAGAAAGTTGCTGGCAAAGCAATACCAGCAGAAACATCGTTAATAGATTTTTCATAATAGAGTTTGTTTAAAGTTCCGCAAGTATAATTTTAAAACATAAGCAAAAAATAAACTTGCGTAAAATAAGGCTGTTCAAATATAAAATAAAATCAACAAACTCAAAACAAAAAGAGAGGATTTAAATATTATTTAAAATTACAATGTGTTTTATTTTGGGACAAACAAAAAAGCCGGATTCAAAACGAATCCGGCTTTTATAGATATTATTTTAAAATGAATATTAATTCTCCGCAGTATGTCTTTCACCACTGAAAGTTTCGGCGAGTTCTATCAAACGAATAAACTCACTTCTGTAGCCAAACTTATCTTCACCTTTACTGTTGCGCGCAAGGTCAGCAGCTTTGGCATAATCCATTTGTCCTTTGAATTTAGAATCTCTCAGCAACATTCCAAAACTTGCTACCGAAGCAGAGAATCGGAAATTATCTGATGTTTCATCCAGTTTCAAACCAGTATCGGTCGCAGTCGTCTTGAACATTTTACTGACATCTCCGTCCGGTGCTTTGTAGCGCATTTTTATCGTTACCAGTTCATCACCAGCCGCAGCATTCGTCGTCTTGACTTCCTGATATTTTAGCTTGTCAATATTACCCGCCATGGTTTTGTCAGAGTCTGCGGGGATCACTTCATAAAGTGCTGTTACGGTATGACCAGCACCCATATCTCCAGCATCTTTTGCATCATTATTAAAATCCTCATCATTTAATAGACGATTTTCATATCCGACTAAACGATATTCTTTGACCTGCTTTGGGTTGAATTCTAATTGCAATTTCACATCTTTTGCAATCGTATATAAAGTATTCGTCATTTCTGTAACCAATACTTTTCTTGCTTCAGTTATATTATCTATATAAAAATAGTTTCCGTTTCCGTTATCGGCCAGTTTTTCCATTTTAGAATCTTTATAATTACCCATTCCAAAACCAAGGACAGATAAAAAGACACCCTGATTTCTACGCTTCTCAATTAGTCGCACCAGTTCGGCGTCACTTGAAGTCCCAACATTGAAGTCGCCATCGGTGGCGAGGATAACGCGGTTGTTTCCATCCTTGATAAGATTCTGCAAGGCAATTTTATAGGCCGTTTTTATTCCGGCAGCTCCGGCTGTACTTCCTCCGGATTCCATTTGATCGATGACCATTTTGATAGCGCGCTTGCTACTACCAGCTGTTGAAGGCAGAACCACAGCATCCGAACCAGCGTAAGTCACGATAGCTACCCGATCTTCCGGGCGCATTTCTTTAACCAGTAATCGGAAAGCATTTTTAAGCAAAGGCAGTTTTTCAGGAGCACTCATCGAGCCGGAAACATCAATCAGAAATACGAGGTTGCTCGGAGGCATTTTGTCTTTGGCTACTTCCATCCCTTTCATTCCAATATGCAGCAACTTATGCTCAGGACTCCATGGACAATCCGATACCTCTGTATGTACAGTAAACGGATGTTCATCAGAAGGCTCCTTATAGTCATAGACAAAGTAGTTAATGAATTCCTCAGTACGGACGGCATCTTTTGGAGGCAATTGACCCTGTGTGAGGAATCTGCGGGTATTGCTGTAGGAAGCATTATCCACATCAATAGAAAAAGTAGAAAGTGGTCGCTTGGTTACATCCTGAAATTCATTGTCTGTAATCTTGTCGTACTCCTCTGTATTGAATCCCGGAGTTTCCGGATCGATTTTCAATGGAGAGGTTTTCTTTTTCATCATTTCCATACTCATGTCCATCGTCCGGTTTTTTTGACCATCAGTAGAGCAGGAAGTCAGGGCAAACATCAGTAAAGCGACAAAGCTCAACTGGAAAAGGGCATTAAATTTCATACGAATAAATTTAGTTTTGAAGAGTAGAATAAATTGCTACTTTTCGTTTAAACGGGTTTTTCAAAAATGAGGGACTAGTGGCAGTTTATAAGTATAAACGAAAGAAAACAGGTTTTAGGTCTAGTCAAATTGAAGTTCTTTAGATTTTTTTAACAATATGTTAGACCAACAGTATCAGGTTTTCTACGAAATTATTGTCGTATAAAAATAACGCAATTTTTTGATTTCCTGTTCCAATAAGTTACTATTTTAACAATTCTTAAAATAGGGTTTTTCCCTAGAATCATCGTTTTAACTATTGTTAAATTGTAAATTTGCGAGAATAAAAACAGTTTCCTTGCTCCGATTTTTCAGATCCAATCAGTTGTTTGTGGTTTTTGGTTTAACAGTTTATGCTGTTATTCTGCATCTTCAGGCATTTTTAGCTCCCTTGTCCCTGCCTGTTCAAAAGGGGGGATGGTTAAGTCTGGGAATATTGGAAATGCTTTCTGGGTTTCATCCGGTTGTGTCTCCGATGCTGGCCCTGATTTTGGTTTTATTGCAAGCCATTTACATTAACTTTTTAGTTACAAAATACAGAATTAGTTGGGAAACGACCTTTCTTCCTGCCATGATGTATGTGCTGCTTTGTAGTGCTGTTCCCGAGTTCCTCTTGTTGACTCCCGCCTTGTTAGCACAGACATTTTTAATCGTTGCTTTAGGTGAAATGCTGGGGTTTTACCGAAGCATGGAAGCCAGTGGAAATGTATTTAATGTTGGTTTTTGGATAGGTATTGCTGCTTTATTTTACTGCCCGGCCAGTTTGTTTTTAGCTTTTGGCTTTATTGGTTTAGGGATTTTGCGGGCTTTTAATTTGCGAGAGATTTTGGTTATGCTGATGGGGTACATTGCGCCCCTGTTTTTGATGCTGGTTTATCGCTTTTGGTTTTATTCAGAGTTGTCTGTTTTCCCAGACTTGCCACATATTATGATTTTTGATTTTATAAAAATAAAATCTGTTTATAGCTGGATTTACCTGGGGATATTTGCCTTCTTGTGTATTTGGGTTTTAATAAATATCCAAGCTCTGTTTTACAAAACTAAAATGGCGCAGAAAAAATACCTGACTGTCCTTTACTGGATGTTAGTTGTTGCGTTTGGAACGATTCTTTTTCAGCCGACCTGGCATCTGGGGCATTTAATTTTGATGGTTATTCCGCTTGGAATATTATGGGGGTTGTATTTTTTAAGGATTCGGGAATTATTTGCGGAGTTGTTTCATTTGATTTTATTCCTGGGGATATTACTTTTGCAGTACAGACATTTTATTTTTTTACAATAGAATTTTTATAATATGAAATTTGGTGTAGTTGTTTTTCCTGGTTCTAATTGCGATGATGATATGCTGCATGTCCTGGGCAAAGTAATGCAGGCAGAAGTAGTAGAGCTTTGGCATAAGGATACCGATTTGAAGGGGCTGGGGAAAGGAGATTGTATCGTGTTGCCAGGCGGATTTTCTTACGGAGATTACCTGAGAGCCGGAGCTATTGCCCGGTTTTCGCCCATCATGAAGTCGATAGAAGCCTTCGCCAATTCAGGAGGCTACCTTTTGGGTATCTGCAACGGATTTCAAATTTTATGTGAAGCGGGATTGTTGCCAGGCGTATTGATGCGCAATGACAAACAGCGTTTTATTTGTAAAAATGTCTATTTAAAAACAGCTACTACAAATTCCGCTTTAACCCGCTCGCTCGATCCGAAACAAGCTTTAAAAATTCCTATTGCACATGCCGAAGGACGGTATTTTACAGATGCCGAAGGATTAGCTGAGCTGAAGGCCAACGACCAGATTTTATTTTACTATTCTACAGAAAATGGTGACATAGTACCGGAAGCGAATCCAAATGGGTCTTTAGAAAATATAGCCGGTATTTGCAATAAAACCAGAAACGTATTCGGTATGATGCCCCACCCGGAAAGAGCAGCGGAAAGCATCTTGGGCAATCAGGACGGATTTGGCCTTTTTGCCTCCTTATTAGGGCAAAAATTGGCCAAAAATGCCGTTTAACGATTTAAATTGCCCTTTCGCTGCCTCATATCACAAATTTTAACGCTTTTTTGGATCATTTTGGGAAAGATTCTTAGGTAAAACAGGTAAAAAGTCGTTATTTAGCATCGCCGCTAAAATAAGGCGAGGTTTTTGATGATAAGAGGAAAATGACATCCTCAAAAAAACAAATCAAATCCATCTTATTGGAAATTTTTTGTTAAACACCGAAGAAAACATTTGTGACATAATGCGCTTAACAATTCTACTTACAATACCACTATTCATTTTATTCAGCTCTTTTACGTTCAATACAAACCACCATCCTGCAAAACCTGTAAAATGGATTTATAATTCTGCACCTGTAGGTGACGGACAATATAAATTGATGGTTGTAGCCAGCCTGGCTAAAGGGTGGACATTGTACTCTATGGATAGTCAGGCTAAAGATGGCCCGATTCCTACTTCCGTAGAATTTAAAAAAGATGGAAATGTTCAATTGATTGGAGAAACAAAAGAAATTGCTAAAAAGCAAAAAGAGTTTGATAAAACAATGGGAATGGAGCTGGTGAAAATTTCCGGCCGCGCCAATTATGTGCAAATGGCAAAAGTGAAAGATCCCTCTAAAGCTGTAAAAGGAGAATTGACCTTTATGGCTTGTAATGGCTCCACTTGCCTTCCACCAGAAAAAATTAACTTTAATATCGCCTTAGATTAGGCTTTTAACATAATTAAAGTAGTGTTTTAACAAATGTGTTAAAAAGTCATTTTATCCAAATTTTGACAAATAACACTCTTGTAACAAAATATTAACTACGACTGAGCGTAATATTTGTGTTTTAATACAGATATTACGCTTTGTGTTTTGGAGTGGTTTAGATCATTAAAATAATAACTTCAACAGTTTCTTAGAAACTGTTTGAGTTTATGTTTTTTAACAATCCTAGTAAGTACTGCTTCATTTTTGTAAAATAAAAAAGATAAGAATATGCGGCGCATTTTCGCAACCCTGTTACCCCTTCTGTTTTTTGCCATTGCTCAGGCTCAGGTTTTAGATCCTGTAAAGTGGTCTTTTGAAGCCCGGCACGTTTCCGGCGATGAATTTGATTTGATCTATTCCGCCAAAATAGACAAAGGTTGGTTTATTTATTCCCAATACCTGGAAAGTGATGACGGCCCTGTCAAAACATCATTTGAATATGAAGGAAAAGATCATTTTGATCTCGTGGGTAAAAACAAAGAGATCGGGAAAAAGAAAGAAGGGTTTGATGAACTCTTTGGAATGAATGTCATTAAGTTTGGAGATAAAGTCAATTTCTCTCAGAGAGTTAAAATGAAAGATTACTCCAAACCCATTGCCGGGTATTTGACGTTTATGACTTGTGATGATAAACGATGTCTGCCACCAAAGGATGTGGATTTTAGTTTTAAAATAGAAAAGAAAGCGGAAACAAAACCCGCTCCTAAGGAAGAAACAAAACCCAAACCTGCGCCCAAGCCAGAAAGAGCAGAAACAAAACCCGCTCCTAAACCTGCTCCCGCACCCAAACCCACCCCGGCTCCTAAAGCAGATAATAATAAGGTAGCCACAACAACTACAAAACCTGCCCCTAAAAAAGAACCGGCAAAAGCTCCGGAAAAAACCGTAGCTAAAAAAGAAGATAAGCCCGCTACCAAACCGGCAGAACCGGAACCTGCACCTCCGTCGAATACATCAGGAGAGTTGAAACCCGTAAAATGGTCTTTCTCTCAGGAGAAGACGGGCGATAAGGAATATACCTTAAAGTACACGGCAAAAGTGGATAAAGGTTGGTTCATTTATTCTCAATACCTGGAAAGCGATGACGGGCCGGTGCGAACCTCTTTTGAGTACGAGGAGGATTCTAAAAAGAATATTGAATTTGTAGGTAAAAATGAAGAATCCGGGAAAAAGAAAGAAGGGTTTGATAAAATGTTTGAAATGAACGTTGTCAAATATGCCGGAGATGTCACCTTTACCCAAAAAATAAAAGTCAAAGATGATTCTAAACCCGTGAAGGGATATTTGACATACATGACTTGTGATGATTCAAAATGCCTTCCGCCGACGAACGTTGATTTTAATTTTAACTTGTCAACCGGGCAAAGTTCGGCTGGCGATACGGGTGGAAGTGCCGTAGCAGATGCCGGACGCGTAATGGTGGGCAATGAAATTGATCAGGTGCGTCCCGTTGTCAAGGAAACTTATGTTACACCTGTAGGAGATTGCGGAGCAGAAGATAATGCGGCCGGACAAAATATGTTCTGGACGTTTATTTTTGGATTTTTGGGAGGTTTGTTGGCTCTTTTGACGCCTTGTGTCTTTCCTATGATTCCACTGACAGTTTCCTTTTTTACTAAGGGAAGTAAGGATCGAGCCTCCGGGATTAAGAACGGATTGATTTATGGTTTATCTATCATTGTGATATATGTTGCTATTGGGTTATTGGTAACTGCTATTTTTGGTCCTGAAGCATTGAATCAACTTTCTACCAATTGGATTGCTAACTTATTGTTTTTTGCAATATTTGTAATATTTGCATTTTCCTTTTTTGGATTTTTTGAAATTACGCTGCCGAGTTCCTGGACGACGAAGACGGACAGTATGGCGGACAAAGGTGGATTGATAGGAACCTTCTTTATGGCTTTTACGCTGGCCTTGGTTTCTTTCTCCTGTACAGGGCCAATTATTGGTTCTGCTTTGGTGGCTTCTGCTACGAATACCCTTGGACCACTTGTGGTAATGCTTGGTTTTTCTACGGCATTGGCATTACCTTTTGGATTATTTGCGGCGTTTCCAGCCTGGTTAAATTCTCTGCCAAGTTCTGGTGGCTGGATGAATTCTGTAAAAGTGGTATTGGGATTTTTAGAATTGGCACTAGCACTGAAGTTTTTATCCGTAGCAGATATGACGATGCACTGGGGGATTTTACCTTACGAAATTTTCATGGGATTATGGATATTGATATTTGCAGGATTGACTTTATATCTGTTGGGATTCATTCGGTTTCCACATGATAGTCCGCTGAAAAAATTATCTCCGACACGTTGGGGTTTTGCCCTGGCTTCGTTGGCGTTGACCATTTATTTATGCACGGGTTTCGGGATTAATTCTAAAACAATGAATTATTCTTCTCTGGGATTGATGAGTGGGCTGGCACCACCAGCCAATTATAATATTTTCCTGCCGGAATACGAGGAAACTAAACCAAACCCCAATATCAAGTCCAAATATCCTTCCTTTACAAAGTGTGCCAATAATCTGGATTGCTTTAAGGATTATTACGAAGGATTAGCTTACGCCAAAGAAGTGAATAAACCCATTCTTTTGGATTTTACGGGTTATGGTTGTGTCAATTGCCGTAAGACAGAAGAGCATATCTGGGTAGAAGATCAGGTTTGGAATAAGATAGACAAGGAGTTTGTTTTAGTTTCTTTATATGTAGATGATCGAAAAAAGCTGGAGGAGATGCTGGTTTCTAAATCCAGGCAGGAGAAGCTCCGAAATATCGGAAATCTATGGGCAGATTTTCAGATTGTGAATTTTGAGCAGAACTCCCAGCCGCTTTATGTAATGATGATGCCGGACGAGCGTGTATTAGCTAAGCCGCGTGGGTATCAGGAAGGCGTGAATGATTACGCCGAGTTTTTGGATTGTGGTTTGGGTACGTTTTATGATTACTGTGACGGATGTGATAAAACGAAAAAGGTAGGCATGACGAATTAATCATTTTTTTCTTACCATTTATAATAAAATGCGATAACTCAGCTTTGAGTTATCGCATTTTTTTGTGGGTTTTATAGAATGGCTCTCCATAAATGGGAAGATCCTGGTTTCCCAATATAAGCAGGGTTTTTCTTGGATTTATTCTGTTTTAAGCAAGTAAGTAACTGGACATAATAATGTTCAATTTAATTTGAAATGAGTTTTTGATTTATTCAAGGCAAAAAATATGAGGGAGTG
>JAHDCK010000191.1 GCA_020629915.1 Saprospiraceae bacterium | reverse complement strand
TCATAATATTTTCGTCGGTTATTTTTTTAAAACCAATAAGCTAAGGACGATAAAATACCTAAAGTATGGGCTGAAGAGAGTCTAAATATTCAGAAAAGATTAGATTTAAAAATGTTCTTAAACAAAACCTTTCGTTTTTAGCCATGTGGCTTCTATTTTTACTTTTAAAAATAGTTAAAGTCCAGCTTATGGTTTATCCCTGTTTTAATTCTGTATAATATTTAAAAAAGTAGGGGATAGTTTCTATCCCTTTATAAAAATTGAACAATCCGTATTTCTCATTTGGAGAGTGGATATTGTCCGAGTCCAATCCAAAGCCAAGCAGCACCGTTTTGACACCAAGCACTTTTTCAAAGAAAGGAACAATGGGAATACTTCCCCCGGAACGTTGCGGAATGGGTTTTTTCCCATACGTTTTTTCTACAGCCATACTGGCAGCTTTAAATTCCAGAGAGTCCGTTGGTGTTACTACCGGTTCTCCTCCGTGGTGCGCGGTCACATTGACTTGTACGGATTCAGGCGCTAAACTTTCAAAGTGTTTCTTGAACAATTCTGAAATTTTATCTGAATTTTGATGGGGAACTAATCGCATACTGATTTTAGCATAAGCCTTTGAAGGCAAAACCGTTTTCGCACCTTCCCCAATATAACCTCCCCAAATTCCATTCACATCCAACGTCGGGCGAATAGATGTCCGCTCTAAAGTCGTATATCCTTTTTCGCCATGTATTTCTTTTACTTCAAGTCCGTTTTTATAATTATTTACATCAAAAGGTGCTTCATTCATTGCTTTTCTTTCCTCCACACTCACTACTTCGACATCGTCATAAAATCCTGGAATTGTTATATGATTATTTTCATCCTGGAGGGAAGCAATCATTTTACTTAAAATATTAACGGGATTACCGACAGCTCCCCCGTAAACACCAGAATGCAAATCCCGGTTCGGACCAGTCACCTCGACTTCCATATAGGCCAGGCCACGAAGACCAGTTGTAATAGAAGGTGTGTCATTTGCAATCATAGAAGTATCCGAAATGAGGATAACATCGCAAGCCAGTTTTTCCTTATTGGCCTCACAAAATGGGTACAAATTCATAGAACCCACTTCTTCCTCTCCCTCGATCATGAATTTTACATTACAAGGAAGCGCATCATTGGCCAGCATATTTTCGACTGCTTTGATGTGCATAAATGCCTGACCTTTATCATCAGATGCGCCGCGCGCATAAATTTTTTCATCCTTGATGACCGGTTCAAAGGGAGGAGAATCCCAAAGATCCAGCGGGTCCGGTGGTTGTACATCGTAGTGGCCATAGACCAAAACCGTTGGAAGATTTTTATTGATTATTTTATCGCCATAAACAATGGGGTGTCCTTCTGTTGGACAAATTTCCACATTTTCAATTCCGGCATCCCGAAGATTTCCAGCCACAAATTCCGCTGTTCGGGCGACGTCATTTTTATAGGCAGAATCAGCACTGATAGATGGGATTTTTAAAAATTCCAATAATTGATTTAAATATTTATCTTTATTGGCTTCAAGATAATCTTTCAGATTTTCCATATTCAAAATTTTTAGCAAAGATAACTTTTGGTATTTGTCTTAAGAAATTTTATTTTTTATTATAAAAAGAAGAAGCTGATTTCCAGCCAAATAAAAACCCATACTTTCAATTGAAAATATGGGTTTTATATATTAAGGTTTGCTATTGTTATGGAAAAGTCATCCGGTGTGGACGGACTAAAAAATCACTGGTAGAGTAACCACTTCCTTTTGCATTTTCCGCCCGGATGTAAAACTCAACCGTTCGGCCGGATACTTCTCCTTCCTTTCCGAAATAGATTCCAAAAATACTATCGCCCTTGCGCTTGTCCCGGCTTTGTCCATCGTCGGACATAGCCATCCGGCTGTATTTCATTTCACCCGAATAACGATAATACAAAAACATTTTACTGGCAATATTATCTGCTTTGGCCCGGATATAATACTTGCCTTCCCGGTTAATAAACCCGAATGCATCACCATCTACTGAAGTCACAGCAGGCGGAATAAAAGTCAAATATTTATTTTTTCTAAGGAAGTCATCTCTTTCTTCCAGCATTTTATTAAGGGCAGGAATTTCCCGTTTGTCTTTGATATTGTTATAGAGGCTGATTTTAAATTTTTGATAATCGTATAAATTATTTTTATCATTTTTTACATCATTATCAATTAGCTTTTGTAGATCGCGAGCCCGCTTTTGAAGTTTTCCATTGTGCAGGTGATCATAAACCATGATGCGCATCATTGAAAAATATCGCATTTTATAGGTATCATTATTTAAAATCTGGCTGATGAGCGGTTTCGTAGAATTGTTGGAATGGAGGAGCGGAGAGAGGCGCTGAACTTCCTTAAAAGACAATCGCTTTTCCTTTCCCGTTTTACGAAAAGTACCAAAACACATATTTAAATCCCAAATAATTGGATTAAACTTTCCGTTGGTATCTTTATACAAATAATAGTTATGTGAAAAAAGCCCGGTATAACTACTCAGGTTCATGAAGACATTGTTAAAAGCCAGCATCCAGAGGGTTTGATCCATGTTCAGGACACTACCGGTCTGACTAGGTTTATCTTTTAGGGTCTTAGTCAGTTTGATCAAATCATCCCAACCTTCGGAAGATTTTAATTCATAATTATAAGCATAACAATCTGAGTTGGCTTCGTATTCGAGGGCGGAGTAGGTGTTTTTCAAGCACTCTTCCGGTCGGGAACTGCTCAGATCCGGAGAACCTTTAACAAAGGTTCCATCGTCTTTTCCATAATGCTTTTTAAGGAAGACTTTATCTATAGGTTCTATATTAATATATAACCCTTCATATTGGCCATTGACAAAAACCCGCATGAAATTCGCGCGTGGAGCGACCATGTATTGATTGGCTATTTCGTAGGCCAAAACCTCTCGAACCATACTAGGATCCCGATAGCCATTTGAAAGTTTTAGGGTTGTATGTCCATCATAATTGGCTTCTTTGTCTCCTAGGTTGAGCTTGACCCCCCAGGGATTTTTCTTTTCACCCAATCTAAAAGAACTACTTCCTCTGTATCGTACCCCTGCTTGTTCATACGATTTCCCGTTAAGGGTGACGGATGCGGGAAGATAATCCTCATAGACTTTAAGAGAATCCAAAATGCCTCTCCAATCACTATGGGGAAGATTTATCCGTAATTCGCCAATTTTATCGATGGAATAAAGGTCACTTTTTTGAGCATTTCCATTAAAGGTCAGACAACCCAAACAAACGAAAATCAGCAAAAGCGTTTTGGGAAGTGGTGGTTTGTTGATTAAATTTTTCATTGTCAAAAAAATCAAATTTTACAGCTACTTATAGGGTTTGATTACATTTAAAACCTAAATTTACGCAAAATAAAATAACCTGTGATTCTATTTTTATCCGAGTTCAGAAATTCCATGGAAATTTAATGAAATAGAATCTGCAAGATGTTGTTAATCAGTTGATTAGGTTGTGTTTGTTGTGAATATTGTTCATTTTGATAAAAAATAAGTCTAAATGAAACCAATTTTAATGAATGAGTCGGGATTTGATGACTGGGCTGGGAATTACGATGAATCTATCGATGCTTTAAGTAAAGGTTATCCATTTGAGGGTTATTATCAGTTATTAGCCGGTATTCAAAATCAGGTTGATTTCAGTCAAAATAAAACTCCAAAAATATTAGACCTTGGAGTAGGTACGGGATTACTGACATTAGAGTTGTACAAAAAAGGCGGGGATATTTTTGGGTTGGATTTTTCTGAAAAAATGATTGCTTTAGCCAAAGAAAAAATGCCAAAGGCTCGATTTTTGCAACACGATTTCACCGATACTTTCCCGGAAGAGGTTATGCAGGGGAATTTTGATTATATTATTTCCTCCTATGCTTATCACCACGTAACGGATGATAGAAAAATAACCTTGCTACAGGAATTAAAGCCACTTCTAAATGAAAACGGAAAATTTGCTATTGGCGATATTGCCTTTGAAAGCATGGAGGCTTTGGACGATTGCAGGAAATCAGTTGGGAAATATTGGGATGATGCGGAGTTCTATTTAGAAATGGAATCCTTTGGAAAACGTTTGTCAGATGCTGGATTTTTATATAATTTTAAAAAAGTATCTTTTTGCTCCGGAGTATTAGTTGTAAAATAATATTTTAAATATAAAAAAATGGACACAAAGGAATTATTATCCGGGAGGATAAACCGAATGCAGGAATCTGCAACCATTAAAATGTCTCAGATGGCCAGAGATTTAAGAGGGCAGGGACATGATGTCATCAGCCTTAGTCTGGGCGAACCAGATTTTGATACACCTCAGCATATCAAGGATGCAGCGGTCAAAGCATTAGCGGAGGGTTATACCAAATATACGCCGGTGCCGGGTTTAGTGGAATTGCGGGAAGCCATTTCTGAAAAATTCAAGCGCGATAATAATCTGGATTATGCCATTGACCAGATTGTCGTCTCAAACGGAGCCAAACAATCCGTTGCCAATCTTTCCCTTTCTCTCCTTAACCCCGGCGATGAAGTAATCGTCTTTGCGCCCTATTGGGTTTCTTATTTTGAAATCATACGGCTCGCCGGAGGTGTTCCTGTAATTGTTTCGGCTGGAATTGAGCAGGATTATAAAGTGACTCCTGAACAGGTCAAAGCCGCCATTACAGATAAAACAAAACTCGTATTATTTTCTTCTCCATGTAATCCCACTGGTTCGGTGTATTCTGCACAGGAATTGGAAGCCATCGCCAACGTGATTGCCCCTCATGAAAATATTTATATAATTTCAGATGAAATATATGAATACATCAATTTTGTGGGAAAACATGCCAGCATCGGAGCCGTGGAATCCGTCCGTGAGAGAACGGTGACCATCAATGGTTTTTCAAAAGGGTTTGCGATGACCGGATGGCGATTGGGATACATGGGCGCACCAAAATGGATTGCGGATGCTTGTTCTAAAATGCAGGGACAATTTACTTCCGGAGCAACTGCCTTTGGACAAATGGCCGGTGCTGTTGCCTTGTTATCTGACTTGGGACCAACCTATAAAATGAAGGATGCCTTCCTGCAAAGGAGGGATATGATGCTGGGGTTATTGGGTGAAATTTCAGATATGAAGGTCAACAAACCGCAGGGCGCGTTTTATATTTTCCCGGATATCAGTGCCTACTTTGGGCGAAAATGTGGCGATCGTATTATCCATACTGCCGATGATTTTGCAGAGTATATTTTGACAGAAGGTCATGTTGCTATCGTTTCCGGTTCTGCTTTTGGAGCGGATAACTGCTTTAGGATATCCTATGCGAGTTCGGAAGAATCTTTGAGGGAAGCAGCCAGGCGGATTCGGGTTGCCTTAGAGAAGTTGGTTTAATTCTCCTAAGACTAATGGGATGCTTTTTGCATCCCATTAGTCATTTCCTGCCTATTCGTCTTCGTCCAGATTATCAAACATATTGGCCAAAATATCCCGGAAGGATAAACTGGAATCCAACAGCGCACGTGTCAATATATTAAAACCAGATAAAGCATGAATTACCAATTCCATATAAATATATATGTTTTGCTTGTCTGTTTTTACATAATCCACGACGAGTTCTTTTAAGCCTTCTACCTTGTCCAGTTCTTTTTTATATATTTTATCATCACAATCGTTGAGTAGTTCAATGACATTTCCTTTTCCAAACCAATTACGAATAGTCGAGTAAGGATCGTTCCGATCCCGTTTTTTCAATTTGTCAGGATGCGGGAAATATTCTAAAAATTCATTTTTGATAGCGGAATCTAAAAGGTTGAGAGCCACGTTATAGGGGCCTTCCTGTTCTCCCTCATAAACGAGTTCAATTTTACCCGTAATGGCCGGAATGACTCCCCAGAAATCCGTAATTCTACCTGTTGTCTTTTGTCTTTTATTAATGAGCATTCTACGTTCAGCAGTACTAACCAGATTTTCAAAACCAGCAATAGACAATCGGGCAGACACACCGCTTTTTTCATCCACAAAATCACTTTCTCTCGCCTCGAAGGAGAGTCGCTCCAAAATCGTTTTTGTTATTTCTGGTATATGAATATTTTTGTTTTGTTCTTCTGACAGATTAGCTTCCTGTGCGGTAATGGTTTTCGCCGTTTCAATTTCTCTTGGATAATGCGTCAAAATCTGGCTTTCTATTCGGTCTTTCAGTGGAGTAATAATACTTCCCCGATTGGTGTAATCTTCCGGGTTAGCGGTAAAGACAAATTGTATGTCAAGCGGTAATCTGAGTTTAAATCCTCGTATTTGTAAATCTCCTTCCTGTAGAATATTAAAAAGAGAAACCTGAATCCTCGCCTGCAAATCCGGCAATTCATTGATTACAAAAATGCTCCGATGCGCCCTTGGAATCAGTCCAAAATGAATCACCCGTTCATCGGAATAAGGCAACTTTAAAGTGGCGGCTTTAATGGGATCGACATCTCCAACCAAATCGGCAATGCTTACATCCGGTGTAGCGAGTTTTTCGACATATCGCTCTTCCCGATGCACCCACGAAACCGGCGTTTTATCTCCTTGTTCTTTTATCAAATCCAATGCAAATCTGGAAATGGGTTGGAGCGGATCGTCATGGATTTCACTTCCGGCCACCACTGGAATATATTCGTCAAGTAAGGTGACCAACAATCGGGCAATTCTGGTCTTTGCTTGTCCGCGAAGTCCTAATAAAAGAATATTGTGCTGGGATAAAATGGCTCGTTCTACATCGGGTAAAACCGTATCATCAAATCCTAAAATTCCCTCAAACACCTTTTCTCCTTCAGATAACTTTTTGATTAAATTTAATCGCAATTCTTCCTTAACAGACCTGGGCTGGTAACCCGATTTTTTCAATTCTCCTAGTGTCTTTATTTTTGACTTCATAAAATTTACTGGTTTTGTCTTTTTTGTTCAAATTCACATTATCTGTGAAATACCTTTATAGAACAAGTTGTGTAGTGGATTGTTTTAAGCCTGTCAAAATTGGATATTTTAAGACAAAAAAGGATACGTTTACAGGTAGAAATTTGATTCTGGCAGTTAAATCTTTATTTTAGAGTTATGAAGCATATTTTATCTTTATTTTTTATACAAATATTTATAATTCATCTTAGTGGACAAGGTGAAGTTAAAGTTGTGCCAGGTGAAGTGATCGTACAATTTAAAAGTGAAACTTCCTTTAACGAGTTTTTAAAATTATATGAAAAAAATACACATCATTTTGATTTTTATTATAAAAAAGATATTTCAAAAACTTTAAATGCGCATTTATTTGAATATGATGAAGTTGAATATAATTTTGAAGAAATAAAAAATAGATTATATCAATTTTCTCAGGTAAATTGGGTGCAGCCCAACCACATTTCTGAATTGAGAAATGGAAAAACACCCAATGATATTTTTTATTCCGACCAGTGGCAATACGATCTCATCTGCGCCCCGGAAGCCTGGGAGAGGACTACCGGAGGCCAAACCGCCACCGGAGATCAAATTGTTGTTTCAGTGGTGGATGCAGGATTCGATTTTAATCATGAAGATTTTGAGGGCGTCATTTATACCAACGAAAAGGAAATCCCGGATGATGGATTAGACAATGATGATAATGGCTATGTAGATGATTATCGGGGATGGAATTCGGATATTGAAATTGATAATCACAATCTGCATCCGCACGGAACTTCTGTGGCTGGAATTGTAGGAGCAAAAGGAAACAACGGAATAGGAGTAACGGGAATTTCCTGGAATGGAACCGTCCTGATTCAAAGTGGATTTTTAACAGAATCCCTCGCATTAGGTTCTTATGAATATGCTTTGCAACAAAGAAAATTATATAATGAAAATAACGGGGCAAAAGGCGCCTTTGTCGTCGCCATAAATTCTTCTTTTGGTTTTAGCAATAATTTTCCTTCTGCGATGCCCTTGTATTGTGAGATGTTGGATAAGCTGGGCGAGGTCGGTATTCTAAGTATTGGAGCCACCACAAACCAGGAAAAAGAGGTGCATGTCACCGGAGATATTCCCTCTCTTTGTCCTAGTGATTATTCGATTATTGTGACCAACCTCGGGCCGGATGATGAGCGTTTTTTCCCTTCAGGGTACAGTGATTTGGCTGTAGATCTGGCTGCTCCCGGAGCCACTGCATATACCGTTGAAGTGAATAATGATTACGGTGGTTTCGGTGGGACCTCCGGTGCCACGCCTCACGTTGCCGGAACGGTTGGGTTGATTTATAGTTATCCTTCTGCAAATTTTATGGAAGCTGTTTATCAACGCCCGGACAGTATGGCATTGGTTGTGAAAAATTATATATTAAATAATGTAGAACAGCGACCTTCTCTGGATGGAACAACGGTAACCGGTGGTCGCCTGAGTTTATGCCGTATTTTTGAATCCATGGATCGGAAAATGAAGCCTTCAGGTTCGGGTGGGTGTATGTCAGAATTTGATATTTATTTAAATCCACTGTCCAACACAATGAGGTTGGAAACCCAACTTGGTGCAGAAGGAGCTTATCGAATTGCAATATTTAATTCCATTGGTCAGGTACTTGGTCAGGTAGAAAATTTTCAACCTAACCTTGCCTTTATGGAAATCAATATGCCACCACTTAATAATGGGGTGTATTTTTTATCCATAGAATGTCCGGATGGAAGTATTACGAGTAAAGCTTTCTTTGTGGATTAAGCAAGTGAGCAGGTTCTCAATTTAACAGGGATAATAAGATAATACTCCGGTAAAAAGTAGTGCTGGTGGCAAGTCAAGTCGCGACTTGACTATGATATGTATTGAGGTCGCGGCTGGCCGCCACGACCTCAATAATTTTATTCCAACTTTCAGCTTCAACCAAAGTTGTTTAAAAATAAAACATATTGCCCGGAACTTGCGAATATGGGCAATATTGCCATTTATTTTACCGGACTATTGAATAATAAGTAGATTTAAATTAATATGAAATATATAATTTTTACATTGTTTGTTTTTAGT
>JAHDCK010000190.1 GCA_020629915.1 Saprospiraceae bacterium | reverse complement strand
ATTATTGTGGCCGGTTACTTAGTCAATTTAACCGTACTAATAGAATGTGGATATTACCAGGCATCCTAGTAAAGGTTTTCGTCAGGCGAGACGCCTAACGAGGCGAATCGGCCTTGTCAGGCGTCTCGCCTGACGCTGAAAGTCTTGGCTTTGCCTGACAAGAAACACCGAGCTGGGATGTTAATGCCCAATCTGAATTTTCATATTGTACTATTGAATTACTGTTTATTATCAATTCTTCTGTTTTCCTCGGAGGCACTACTTTTCACTTTATCACCTTTCTTGAGGAAACGGTTTCCAAATTTATAAACTAATTCCAAATTAACTACGCGGGTTTCCCATTGCTGTTCTATTTGGAGATCCATATTAGAATAATCAATGGTGGCACTCCAATACTTGAACAGAATATCATCAAAGCTCAGTTTGGCGATGAGTTGCTCGTTGAGGAATTTTTTCTCAAAGCCAACGCTTACTCCATACAAATTATTAAAATCCATGATGCCTTCCAGTCCACCGTGATTGTACCATCCGGTTACTTCCATTTTTGTTTTGCCGGGGAGCTTGGTACTTGCTTGAAGGAAACCGATGAAAGACCATTTACTGCGGTTATACAAATCACCAAGATAATCAGATTTGTATTTGTCATAATTTACAAAAACACCTCCATAACCAGATGCTACTTTTGTAAAATCAAGCGGGAAGAAAAGGCTGGCTCCGTATTTTTCATAGGAGTCCAAATTGACGTTGGTGGCAAAGGTTGCTCCGGCCTCATCGTCCTGTTCTGTGACGAACATGATAACATCTTTAGTCTTTTTATATTCTAAATTAAAAAATGGTTGTCCTTCATAAGTTAAAGAGGCTTTACCTGTATGGGAGAAAGAGGGACGAAGGAAAGTGTTTCCTTTCTCATACGTATAGGGATCATATTTATATACAAAAGGGTTTAGGGTAGAATATTTGGGTCTTCTAATCCGGTAACTGTACGCCAGAGAAACGCCTAGTACTTTGCTAACAGGAATGGTTATTCCTGCGCTTGGAAACAATTGAGAGATGCGTCGGTTTCTGGTAGAATCCAAGGTCACGGAATAGCCTTCCGAATTTGAATACTCGTATCTAAGTCCTGCCTGCACATCTATTTTATCTGAATCATATTCTCCTTGAATATAAGCTGCACTAATATCTTCTTTAAAAATGTAATGATTAGACGAATTTTTATTTAAAGTATAATGATTATTATCTTCTCTATCAAACACTTGCAGATTATTATCAATATTGGCATAACTATATTTCAGCCCGGAATTGATTCCCCATTGTTTATTGATCGGATATTTATAATCTGCTTTTATGGCGAAGATTTTATTTAAACCTGTCATGTCATTGATTTGATCCTGATCGTAATTCCCCAGAAAAGGAGAAACTTCCAAATCCGAAATTTCATCATAATCATAGACGCTGTAATTTGTAGAAAAAGTCATTTTCTGCCCGGAAGTATCTAATTTTATATTATAATAAACATCTCCGGTAATATAATTCCATTGGCGATCAATATCGTTATTGGTTTTAAGGGAAAGCTGATCTTCATTGGCAAACAAAATCATGGTTTCATTAATATTTGTTTTTTCATTATTACTGGTTAATCCCTTGATAGAAAATCCAACAGCTTGATTGTCATTGATGTCATAATCAATACCTGCTTTTGCACGGTAAGTATGCGGGAGAGATGGCTCCAATGCGGATTGGTCAAAAATATCATCTTCTACTGCTCTTTTGATAAGCATAGTTTGTTGCCAGGTGTTGTGGCTATACCCTCCTGAGCCATAAATATTGTACGCTCCTTTTCTGTGATTCAAATTAAAAGAAGTAGAATATTTCCAGAGTTGTCCATATCCTGCGCCTACTTTTACAGAGCCATTTGTTCCCGTAAGGGTATTCTTTTTTAATATAATATTAATCACTCCACCTGTGCCAGCAGCATCCATAGAGGCACCCGGTTGAGAACTCACTTCTATCTTTGCGATGTCATCGGCTGACATATCCCGGAGGAGGCTTTCGAGGTCGAGGTAGTCGGTGGGTTTGCCGTCAATCAGGATGCGAACGCCAGGACTTCCTGCTAGTGTGATGTTATTATTGACCACCATAACGCCAGGCACTTTTTTTAATACGTCCATCATACTGCCGTTGACGCCGGTGATATTTTTTTCTACATTGACGACCATCATCCCGGCTTTTTGTTCCAGGAAAGGCACTTTGGAAACGACTTCTACGGTTCCCAATTCTACAGCAGAGGAGGACACAGCACAGTCAACGGTCATTTTACCTTCGGAGTATTCAAAAACCTCCGAGTAATAATCGGCATAACTAATCATCATTACTTTTACCTGATATTTTCCTTTTTCGATTTTATTAAAGGTATAATTCCCGTTTATATCGGTTAGTTCGGCTTTGATGAAAGAGGAATCGGCAGGGTTGATGAGGAGGACATTGGCAAAGGCCAGGGGTTCACTTGCATTTTCGGCCTCCGTTACGGTGCCGGAGATTTGTCCATAGGCCAGTGTTGTAAATAGGGAAAAAATAAAGAGTGGCAGTACTCGGGTCATAATAGTTAATTTCATGGTTTTCGCGATTTTAGATTTAAGGAACTGTTTCTTTTCACACTACTAGACCTGGAAAATTAGACTGGCGTAGGTTTCATCCCGATGAGTTTATCGGGATTTGCAACCTACGCCGAAACGCTTGCACCGGGTTTGTCCCGATAGAATCATCAGGGTTTTAGCCGCATTAACATAGGTTAAAAACCTATTGACGCATTTCGGATTAGGCACAGCCTAATCCAGTCAGAATACATTTAGGTACAAAAAGCGTTTCATGTCCAGTAGTGTGGTTTCTTTTATACAAAGATGCCTGAAAAAGTAAAAGGCTGCATATTTTATAGAGTGAACGCCATTTTTTTTAGGTAAAGGACGTTTTTTTTAAGGTGAATAAAAGTAGATGGGCTGCAATCTGTATCTTTAAGGATGATTCTGGATAAAATGAAATGGTTCGCCCTGCTGATTTTTGCGGGGATTGGATTGCCTGTGTTTGGGCAGGACTATGACTATATCCAGTTTACGACCAAGGACGGTTTGCCTACCAATTATGTATATGGCGTGCTGGAAGATGAGGAAGGGACAATATGGGCTTATACGGAGAATGGGCTTTCCAAATTTGATGGGTATTCTTTTAAAAATTATACGACACGGGACGGACTGCCCGGCAATGACATCATTTTTGCCGAGAAAGATATCGATGGCAAAATATGGCTGAACATTCACAAGGGTGGAGCGGGATATTTGTATAAAGATTCTATTTATACAATTTATGAGCCTACCGCAAAAGTCCAACATCTCAGGAACGGGTATTATTCCTTTAATTGTCCGGCAACCCAACGAAAGCTAATATATGCCAATGATACATTACAGGAACTGGAATATACCTGGATCGACTCATTTTTTATTGCTAATGAAAGAGATATTCTTACTATAGATTCTATTAAGATACTAAATCCCGATAGTCCGCCTCCCAACCCTAGTAGTTTCGAGCAGTTGCAGTATATGAAAGAGGATACTCTTTTTTACTTTTCTGCCAAAAATTATATTTATGGGTTCATCCTTAGCAAGGAGGAATATTTTTTATATTCTTTTCATTCAGGGAATATATATTATAAAAAAAACAAAAACAAAAAAATCGTTCCCATTGGCTATTTCCCTTACTTGACTTTTAATTTGGATATCAAACAAATAGGTAAATCGGAGACGTATATCATGGCAAACAGTCATGTAAAACCTACTAGTAGTTTTTTCCTGTTAAACTTTAAAGATGACATATATAAACCTTTTAATTTAATTGACTATAACATGAAAGCCAAGGTGCATTTGAGATCGAGTATTTCGGATAGCAGTTTTATGATGATTACAGAAACCGGGTTTTTGGAGTTTGATTTCGAGGGTCGGCTTTTGGATAAACTAATTTATAGCAACCTCGGAGAAAAATTTTATTTGCTTAGAGCCTATAAAGATCGCCGACAAAATATTTGGTTGGGAACCCGGGAAGGTGGTCTGCTGCTGATACCTGCACAAAAACGAAAAACCAAACACTTGCCGCTTCCCAATAGTAAAGATGCAGCCTTTGAGCATTTTATAAAAACACCTGGCGAACAATTACTGGCCATTACTGATAATACCGGAGTATATGTAATAAAAAATGATTCATTATGGGAAGTATCAGCTCCTGAAAAGCTAAAGCGATTTCGTTCTGCCACTTATACCCCTTTCGGTGCCCTTCTTTCTTCTGCTAGTAACAGTACCTTAATACAAGAAAAAAACGATCAATTAAAGTTCATGAATGCCAAGGATTTTTTTAAATATGATCTGGAAAAACTAACTGCCGCAACTAACCAGCAATGGAAAGAATCCGATCTGAAAAATAAAACTTCCCTTGCTTACCACACAGGCGAAAATAGTATTTATACCGCTAATTATAATTTGTCAAAACAAACTATAAATTCTGACTTTGAACTGGAACCTACTTATTATAAAAATATAAAAGCCTCCCAACTATCTTATCGTCCGCAAAACAATATCCTCTATATTTCCGATAAAAATAGTTTATATGAATTTAAAGATCAAAAGCATACTCCTTTTCTGGATTCCATAACAGGACTTAAAAATATAACAAAACTATATAATACAAAAGAAAAACTCTGGATAGGCACAGAAAGTAACGGCTTGTATTCCTACCATTTTGCCCGGAAAGAAATCAATCATTACAACATTAATTATTATATAAGAAACATACGAACTGCATCCGACAGCACGATGATACTCGCTACTAATAATGGGGTTTATATTATTTCTGAATCAGACACCACCAGAAATGCCTGGGAACATTATACAGATAAAGACGGACTAGCCTTAAATGAAATCCAGGATGTGATCATCCATAATGGGAAATTGTATATTGCTAATTCCAGTGGAGTACAAATAATCGATAATAAAAATAATTATTTAATTAAACCAAATCCATTAGATCTTTCCTTAACAAATATTAAGGTAAACAATATTCGCCAACCTAAAAAAACTGCCTATTCCCTCAGGAATACTGAAAACAACATAGAAATTAATTATATTCTTAAGTCATACGAAAGCTATAAGTCCATACAATACTATACCAAACTGACTCCCCTGGAAAAGGAATGGAAAAAGACGAAGGAAACCAAGGTGTTTTACCTTTCTATCCCACCGGATGATTATACCTTTCACTTAAAGGCAACAGATATTTATGGCAATGAATTTTCAGTTGCTCCCCTACCTATCCATATCAAAAAAGCCTACTGGCAATATTGGTGGTTTTGGGTATTGGCAGGCTTAGGAATAGCTATTTTAATTATATTATATTATCAGGCAAAGGAAAAAGAAACCCGCCTGGAAATGGAAAAGGAAAAAGAAACCAGCCAAAAAATAGCGGAATTAGAACTTTCGGCTTTACGAGCACAAATGAATCCTCATTTTGTATTTAATGCGCTAGGTGCCATACAATATTTTATCCAGATGAATGACGTGGATACGGCGGATGATTACCTCACTCAGTTTGCTATGCTCATCAGAAAATATCTGGAAAGTTCTAAGGAAAAATTCATCTCTCTGGAAGATGAAATTAATTTATTAGAAATTTATACTGACCTGGAGCAAATGCGGTTTGAGGATCTTTTTAAGGTAGAATTTGAAATAGAATCAAACATAGATCTAAAAAAAGAATATGTTCCTTCAATGCTTATCCAGACTTTTGTAGATAATGCCATCAATCACGGATTGAGGGAACGAAGGGATAAAAAGGGAAAACTGATTCTTTCCTTTTCTAAAATAGAAAATAATTTAATATGTGAAATAAAAGATAATGGAATAGGAATAACACAAGCAAAACAAAAAAAGAACCGAGGGCATCAGTCAAGAGGACTAGCCATTATCGAAGATAAAATCCAAACCCTTCGCCAATCAAATCTGGCAGATATTTCTATTAAAACAACAAATTTCAAATATAATAATACTAACTTTCCCGGAACCCATGTTACAATAACCATAAAAAACCTGACCCATGAAAAAATATAGTGCTTTAATTGTAGAAGACGAACCCAAGCAACGAAAAGTCCTGGAAGTAAAGCTGGAAAAATTCTGTCCGGAGATCATTGTAAAGGATATTGCCGAAAGTTTGGCCGAAGCAAAAACAAAAATAAACAACATCAATCCAAATATAATATTCTTAGATATTTCATTGCCGGATGGAACTGCTTTTGATCTGTTGGAACATATTGAGAACCCGAATTTTGAGATTATTTTTGTGACGGGTTTTGGTGATTACGCCTACGATGCCATCCAAAAAAATCCCGTTGGGTTTATAAAAAAACCGCTCCGCACCGAGCATTTGCTCAAAGCAGTCAGCAAGGCAATAACCAAACTGGAACAACGCCAAAAACTGGAAGATTACGAAAACCTGATTCAGCAACAGCAAAATCATAATCAACAGCAGCGACTTGAAATCCCCGGACTAAATGAGAAAAAATTTATACAAATAAATCAAATTATTCGTTGTGAAGGCTGGCAACGGTACACAAAAATCTATCTGGAAAATCAGGAAGAACTCATCAGTTCTTATAATATTGGTGTTTTTGAAGAACTACTAAATCCCTTTTTATTTTATAAAACACACAAATCTCACCTTATCAACACAAGCAATATTTTAAGGAAGGAAATATAGAACTTACTGATAGTTCCCTCATCCCGGTAGCGCGCAGAAAAAGAGAAGAATTTGAACAAAAATTGAAGACTGGTTTCCGTTGACCTATCAAATTCGACCGTTGGTACGACAAATTCGACCGTTAATTCAAGATTTTTCAAATTCAGAGCCATTTCAAATATCTTTGTTGTTATCCTTTAAAAGATTGGGTTATATATAAAATTCTCGATCTTCTCAATAATCAAGCTCCCCGGCTGATTGCAATTACCCTCGCATGCCCCAAACAAATAGACCTTTTGGGTTTTCCAAAAAATGGCATTTTGCCTGGCATCAACTTCAACTCCAAAAAGCCTGCTTATCAGCCGGGGTCTTGCTTTTCTAAAGCAAGACCCTTTTTCTTTTAATCCCTTGATGCAACCTTTTCTTATGCCTTTCGGTCTTATAGGTAGTTAGCCAACTACTTCTTTTTTTAATATGATAAAAAATTTCCTATTAATACTGAGTACATTTTTGCTCTGCGGAGAACTTCCCGGTTCCTGTTCTGGTTCTAATACACCATTGATCGAAATCCTATTGGATAATTCACATCCCAAATCTATATTTATTGCTCATATAGATTCTTCTTATATTGCAGGGCCTGTTTATACCCTTTTTTCAATTGCCCAAATGGAAAAAGCGTACAGAGGACATTTTACAAAAAATCAAATTCAACTACAAACAGGCTCCTTCAATGCTTCCAGTGGTGGACGTCAATTAACTCCAGGAAAAAAATATTTGATTTTTAGCAATAGCCAGGATGGGTATTATTATCCTGCTTTTGTTTGTGACCCCTATTCCAGTTCTCTTTTACCAAGATATTCCCCAACAGGAGAACACCCAAATTACAAGCTCACAAAACAATTTTTCAGTTATAAAGAAAAAAAGCATACAGGAAAGGTAACGTTTGAATACGGAAATCAAATTGTCGCTACTGGCTCTTTTAAAAATGGGCAACCCGATGGTGCCTGGAAATTATTTTCCCATACTCCAGACACCACTGTTGTGATTAGAATTTTAAATTATAAAAATGGAAAAAAACACGGATTGCATTATGAACTTCTTAGCAAAACTCTCCGAAAAAAATCTTATTATAAAAATGGTGTTTTAAAAAAATATGAATATTGGAATCTGAAAAATGGTAATTTAAAAAGAACGAGGCAAACCAAAATCTATAAAAAAAATGGCCTGCGCACAGAAAAACATATAAAAAATATTAGCAATGGTTGGATAGAAGAATCTACAACCCAAGTCGTTTTTACTCCCGGCCTTGATCATCAAACCATGACCTATAAAATAGGAAAATATATAAAAAGAGATCCTTCAACAAATATCATTCTGGAATCCGGGAAATTTTATCAGGGAAAAAGAATTGGAGAATGGCTTATCACTGAGGGGGAGAAACAGAAAAAAATAAATTTTGGGAAACCTGATCCCGAGGATAAAAAACGATTTTCCGTTTATTACATGGATGGAACATTGCTTTTGAGAGGAAGAATAAAAAACGGGCTTCTGCAAGGAATAACCACTCAGTATCATGCCGGTAAAAAACATATAGAATTAAATTATAAAAATGGGCAACCTCATGGACTCCTAAGAAGATTTGACTTAAAAAGCGAAAAGCTCGTTTTCACTGTCAATTATGTAAATGGAAAAAGGGAAGGAAAAGCTAAATTTTTTTACCCCAACAATAAAGTTCACCGCCTCACCCAATACAAAAATGGTCAACCCACAGGAAAAATAACGACATTTTTTTCTGATGGTCAGACACAATCTGAATGGGAACCTTTAGATGGCAGGAGGCTCTCTTCCGTCAGATTTTTCCACGAGAATGGGGAGCTACAACAAATTTGCTTTTTTAAATATCATTATTTGCATGGCCCTGTAAAGATGTTTTACAAAAATGGAAACCGTGGAAGGGGAATATTATATGGGCGTTTTATCCGGAGATCATTATGTGTATTCTATGGACGGAGCGTTTTACGCTAAACATTCTTATGGAAAACCCGATCCACAAAGTTCACCCGATTCGATTATTTTATATGGTAAAAATAACAATATTGCAAAAAAATGGCCCAAAAACCTTCGGCTTTCACAACCTACTCCTAAATATTTTGAGTATTCTTTTTATTAAAATTCAAAAAAACAAAATCGAGATGCCTCATGATTTTTGATTCAACTTCCCCAACTCCCGCTCTGTCAAATACCGCCATTCGCCCTGCTTCAGATTCCCTAATTTTATATGCATA
>JAHDCK010000189.1 GCA_020629915.1 Saprospiraceae bacterium | reverse complement strand
GCCTTCTGTCTGTTCCGGAAGCATCCAGGAAATCTAATTTTGAAAACCGGTATAAATCGTCTCTATTCATGGCATCTACATTTGCCTGATAACGCATCAGTCCGACGCCCCCGGACAAAAACACATCAAACGGACTCGTATTATTAAAAAAGGCTAACCTTGAAAGGGTAAGAGTTGCTTGAAGACTCGCTTCGGAATAATTGGTTTCAAAATTTGGTACAACGCCGGGATAGCCAATATTGTCGTAATTCACAGTGGGATTGTTTGTTCCGTTCCAGACCGGGTGGTTTTGCCAATCATCCGAAAAATTAAGATTCCGCCCCTGCATTTTACCCATTCCAAAATGAAGGCCCACACCAATAACCGGATGAATATTTTTTTCTATTAAAAATCCAAGGCCAAAACCACTCCTTGGCTCAATCTCTCCTGTGATTTGGCTCAACCCTTTGTAAGCTCCGAAGGTCCATTGCGGAACGGGTTCTTCCTGCGCCACTAATAAATTAAAGAATATTATATTAATTATTATCAAAATAAAATTTCTCATCTTAAAATATTTTATAGAATTATATACTAAAACCCATAAGTAATTTGCGCTTGCCAGGTGCGGCCATTTTGTGGAATGGTCGTCGTGGTGAATGCCTGCCCGGACGGATGAACGTAGTATTCATCCAGCAAATTGAAAACCCGGAATGCAAAACTCACTTGTTCCAGCCAGTTGTCTCCTTCCAGATTGGGTTGTATTCTTAAATTAGAATTTAAAAGAAAATAAGGGAGGGTATAATTTCCATCAAAACCAAGACGACCACCATCATATTGTCCTTCTGTATATAAATTAAAATGTTTAAGAAAAGGAATAGACACCCCGAATTTACAAAGCGGGGAAGGCAGGTTGACCAGATCTTCTGTATTAAAAGGAAAATTATAATTTAAATAAGATTGTATATTATTGGGTAACTTAAAATTAATATCTCCTTCAATTCCGGTTATAGAAATAGTCTTATCATTTTGTCTTTGCGGCATGGTGGTTTCATTCCAAATCAAATCCTGCAATTGCTGATAGTAACCCGTCAGGTTAATATTAAACCCTTCACCTATTTTTTGCTGCAATCCCAATTCAAAATGATTGGACAGTTCCGGGACTAAATTTTCACCCACGGTTGGATTGGGCTGAGAGATTAAATTATCTGAGATGACCACTTCATTTTCAAAAACACTTGGTGTCCGAAACCCACGAGAGAAGCCTGCCATAATTTGAGTTCGATCGCCGGGAGGACTAAATTGAATTGCAACCTTTGGAGCTACGACCGGATCGGCCTGACTGCTTAGCATGAGTCTTGCACCGGCATTCAAAGTAAACATTTCATTAAAAGTTATACGATCTTCCAGAAATAAAGCGGCGGACCAAAAAGAAAAATTCTTATCATAGGCTTCCTCTTTGGCACGGGCATAGAGTAATACTTCCGGCCAGAATTCCGAGGTAAAAAAATCATCCCCGTCATAGTGGAGGAGCATGGTATTCTCATTTTTGTAAGTAGACACCGGAAGTAAACGAACGGCTGTTCCCCAACTCAAATGATGATTAGATTGTATTTGAAAAATATGCTTATACTCAAGTCCGGTCCATAAGGTTCTTTGGGTGGGCGACTCCAGGTACTCAATATACCCAACCGTATCCAAATCAAAAGTATCCGTTACGCCTTGTATTTCTATATCTCTAAAAGTCTGCGTCCTGCTTTTATCATTAAAATTTCCAAACAACCGAACTTCCAATCCGTGCCGCTCTCCTATCTTTGAGGCGAAGCCAAAATCAAGGACGGTACTTCTCTCTTTAAAAACTCCGGCTACATCCAGTTCTTCCTTAAAAAACCGAAAACTGGTATCAACCACAAACTCCGGATCGACTTCCAACTCAAATGGATTGTTAGGTACAGCAGGAACAACCTCCTTGCGATTCAGAAAACTTCCATTAAAAAAAAACTTGCCTGCCCGAAACCGGAGCCGAACACCTCCATAGTCTGTTTCCTCTTTTGACAGCAATACATCTCCGGGAAAATATAACTCCTGCCCCTGAAGGTTAGCCAAACGCCCGGACAATCCAAAGGCCATTTTGCCAAATGATTGTCCGAAAGCAAACCCTCCGTCCAGTTCTCCAAAGCTCCCGACATCAAAATTAACCCGGAGTCGTTTGGCGGCTTTTTTTGTAATAATTTTTACCACCCCCATGAGTGCATTGTTTCCTTCAAATACAGGAGAGGGATTTTTAATTATAACAACCTTCTCTATATCTTCCATATTAATTCCCTGCAAATCATAACCGGAAGGAGCATCTCCGGTAAACGGACTATTCATGGGAATCCCATCCAGAAGCACCTGAACCCTTTGGTTATTTGTAGCAGTAGGACTCGGACTTCGCAGACCGATTTGGGTGAAAGTTCTGTCATGAGAAATAAAAACTCCGGGAACGGCAGCTAACAACTCATCCAGGTTATCATAGCCTCTATCCCGGATTTCTTCGCTTGTGATTTCCACTTCGGAAAGGGCAATCTTTCCGGGTGAAAAAAGTGTATCTGCTGCTTGAGCTGGCAGGTGTGTTCTGCTACATAACAAGAGCAAAATCACTAAACAGAAAAACCTTTTCATAAAATGACATTTTTGGGAAGTGCAGCACTATTTGTTACACCATCCGGTTCACAATCAAACTTGTTTTGAAGATCGAAAACGGACTTGTTCTATAGAGACAAGCCAAATGTGTCTAGTTGAAGGGAATAAGATTGATAATTGAGATGAACCCGGACGAAGGTGTTGATTTCCGGGAATGCAAGAGAAGATGTTGATTCTGTAACGTAATATACAACATTAAAACTTTAATCAAAAGAAATCTTTAAAGATTTTTTGGTTTATTTTTTTATATAATAATATATTAAATTTAATTGACAAGTAGAAAAAGTCTGACTGCTCGACATAAAACAAGGAGTACAATGCAAAACTGTTAGACTTGCAGGAAGGTTTGAAAAATTTAATTAATAATTTTTAATTTAGTGGAAATTAAAAAATAACAATGAAAAATATATTATATTTTATATTAACATTTTTTTGTATAACTATCGTAAAGGAGTTGTCAGGACAAACCAAAAATCCGTTGACCATCATGGAACTATTCGCGATGGAAACCAATTGTCCCCTACCCAACCCCTCACCCCAAAAAATTCAGCAAGAAGAAGTGGAAAATGCAGTAATGGACCCCGAATATGAAATTATGCCTATCACCCCAAAAAAGAAACCAAAAGATCCGGCTCCTGTTTCTGATACTCGGGATCAATTCAATAAATTGAAATCATTTTTAAAAAATACGAAAATAAATTATTCATCTAATCCTTTTGGCAACCGCTCATTTATTCAGAATGAAAATTTATTGTGGGAACTAAAAAATGAAAAGGGAGAATTGCTGGAAACTTTTCAAAGTATATCCATCATTGACTCCACCCTTTTTACAGGAAAGAAATCTGGCCAACCCGGACTGAATTTGTATAATGAAAAAGGCAAACCTATCCTCTCTGAAAATTATTCAAAAATTGGCCCCATAAGAGATGCCAATCATTATTTTTATATAAGAAAAGATAGCAAAATTGGAATCGTGCATAAAAACGGAGAAACAAGTATTCCTGTCAAATATGACAATATCCAATTTATAAAAAATGATTATTGGATAGCAACACAAGGCAAAACTCAGGGTGTCCTAACAAGTGATAACAAAACAGTCGTTCCTTTTAAATATACAAAAATAAAAACCTGGCTGGCCGAAAACGGCATTTTATATTCCTTTGCTGAACGAAAAAACGGAGAACTCACTATCTATAAAGACAATAAAAAATTATATGATTTGGGCATAAAATTTTACCAGTATGCCAAAGCCAATATTTATGAAGATCGATACCTGTATTATTACAATCAATTTATTGACTTAAAAGAGAACACATATTTATTTTGTAATTCCAAACTTGAAATCACCAAACACGACCGAGCCAATCACCTCTATTCTATCCGTCAGGGAAGGCGGGAAATTCTCTTCAATGGCAAGGGAGAAGTCCTGAGTGAAAAACCTGTTTTTATCCCCGGCTCAAAATTATTTTTCAATCAGGGTGAAGCAGTTGTTTGTTTTGGAGGAGTGATGAGTTATGATCCCCTCCAATCAAAATGTGGAATCCTGAATGATCAACTCAATTGGGTGCTGCCTGCTGAATATTCTTTTCTAAAGTTAATGGACATCAAAAATAATTCATATTTAGTTTCATCAAATTTAAAAAAATTCGGAGTCATTAACAATAAGGGGGAAAATATTATCCCCGAAGAATATTCAGAAATCATGTTTACGGGAGATAACTTTCTGGCCTACCCTTCGGGAAACGCTCATAAGGCAGAAGTATTTGACCTCAACGGAAAATTTATATTTAAAACAGAAATACCATTTGAAAAAATAAGAACCAACAGGGTGGCTTATGAAGGTCGGGAATTGGGCAATGGGAATAAAGTATTGCTCAATCATCAGTTCAAAAAAATAAATAAAGAATATTTTAGCAATGCATATAAATTTGGAAAACAAGGCATTTGGTTGGAAACGATTACTACTCCAAAATCCCATAAAATTATCGATTATAATGGAAATCCATATCCATTAAAGATAGAAGGAAAGGATCGCACTGACATTAAAACTATTCGAAAGGCTTATAAATCTCATTTCATTGTTGAGCTTTCGGATGGCAAAAAATATTTATTTAATTCAGATACAAAAAAATCAAACCCAATAAACCCTAACATCAACCACATTAATGACGCTTTCCTCAAATCACATGGATTGCTCATTTCATCTAAAGATTTCAGAAAAAATATGGGAATCATTGATACGCTTGGGCGTGAAATTCTACCTCCAGATTATGGTGCAATTTCGGGTCATGGAGATATGATTTTTATTTTAAATAAAGGAAAAAGATATGTTTTTTCGGGCAAGGGCGAACAAAAATTCACAAAATATGAGAGTGCTTATTACCTTGCTAATAATCTTTTTGGTGTCATGAAAAATGATAAATGGGGCATTGTCAACACTCTGGGAGAAGTCATTTTACCTTTAAAATATAAGAATATAAGAAAGTCTTATAAATCAGAAATCGAAATTCTCCCTCATTCCGGAAAAATGTTCAAATTAAATGCTCATGGAGATAAAATATAATTTTAATATATTATTTGTTTTAATTCTCCTATTAAGCAAGTCATCAATTTTAATCGCCGAATATACCAAATCGTCGTGCCCTGAAACCGTCAGGTGGAACACCTGACGGGAAAAGCGTTTTCGTGTCAGGTGTTTCACCACGACACAAGCAACCAGCAGGCTTTTTATTATTCATCGGTTTAATTTGAATACCTGCTTAACTTTAGGATTGAGATTTGAGATGCTTCAAATTCATTCTACAATTTCGACTTTCTTACTCCCTGCATACATTTCATATTTACAAAAACGACATTCGAGTGGTCCGTTATAAAGCGGTACTTTTTTGGAGGTTCTCAACCCAACATTTTTCACAGCATCTTTATTTGAACTTATCAACCAGGCTTCCCAACCCTCGAATTCCTGTTTTAACACATCGCCAATATTTTTATAAAATGCCAGCAAATCTTTTTCATTCAATCGTTCGCCGTAAGGCGGATTCATAATAATCACACCACCTTGGGCAGGGGCTTCCATTTTAAAAAAGTTTTTTCTGGAAATCTCAATAACCTCCTGCAAGTTCAGGCGATCCAAATTGCGTTCGGCCATCCGAACATATTGAAAAGATTTATCTGATCCATATATTTTTCCTTCAAATGTTTTGCGGCGACCCAGTGCTTCTTCTCTCACTTTTTCATATAAATCTTTATCATAATCATTCCATTTCTGAAAACCAAAGTAATCCCGGTGGAAATTTACGGGGAGGTTGAGAGCGATAGAAGCGGCTTCTGTGAGGATGGTTCCGCTGCCACACATGGGATCCAAAAGCGGGCGATCGCCCTTCCATCCCGCCAACAAAACTAACCCCGCAGCCAATACTTCATTGAGTGGCGCCAGGTGCATTTCTGTTTTATAACCCCGTCGATGTAAAGAATCTCCGGAGCTATCCAGAGAAACAATTACATTGTCGCCATTAATATATACATCAATACGATAATTTGGACGGAAGGTATCAATATTCGGTCGCTTTCCTGTGCGATTGCGAAACTGATCTACGATGGCATCTTTCGTTTTGAGGGCGATGTATTTGGAGTGATTAAAATTTCTGGAATGGACGACTGCATTAACGGCAAAGGTTTGTTCCAGATCAAATATTTTATTCCATTTTATATTATAAATTTTATCGTATAATTGCCGTTCTGTTCTGACCTGAAACTTTTGGATAGGCCGGAGCACCCGAACGGCGGTTCTGAGGCATAAGTTTGAATCGTATAGTAATTTTTTATCTCCGTAATAAGAAACGGCTCTTTTCCCTATTACCACTTTTTGACCACCCAGAGATTTTATCTCTTCGGCAAGAATATTTTCCAGCCCGTCAAATGTCTTTGCTACTATTTCAAAAGAAGAATTTATCATTAATTTTTTTATATATTTTTTATCATAAAAATTGGAATTATTCTACAAGGAAGGAAAAATTCCGACAATAAACAAAAATAAAAAGAATCCCCAAATGCCGGCACAAACCAAGGCAAAACTCAGGGGTTGAATATGTTTAAATAAGGTATAGGGAAAACCGTAAAACCTCTGAAAAATTTTCCAAAGGGAATTTCCTTCATCCGATTGCATATAGGCAATTCCGGCTTTGCTAAACCAACTAATTTCGTGAGTGGCAGCATAGCTCCAAATATCCTCTGCCAGTCTCCCCGTTATACCAAAAACGCCCATGACTACAACAGCAGGAACCAATAGAATCAATTCGCTCTCAGAAAAGTCATCAAACATTATTATATATACAAAAAATAACACTGCAATACTCCCGGTCATTGCAATAACAAACAAAATATTGCGGGAGGCGGGAATTCTAACCGGACCATCCAATACGGGATGACCACAGGAAGAACAAAATCCGGCATCGAGCGGAACCTCCGCATAGCAGTTCATACAATTCATATATACTCATTCAAAGCTACCGTTCAGGGAGAAAATTTGACCGTTTGATCAATTTTCATTGGTTTTACGTATGATTTTATTTAATTTTAAGACATAGAAAAACACTGCCTCCCTGTGAATTTGACGACCAAATTACTCTTTTTTCCCTTTCCCGTCTTCAAATCCACTATTTTTACGTTTCTAACTTAATGATTTATGAAAAAGCTAATCACATTTTTCCTTACATTCTGCCTGACTGTTTTGTTTTTTAATCCATCGAAAGCGATAGATGCGAGTATGTCGTATGCTACTTTTAAAACTTCGGAAAGCGGATTTGTGGAAGTTTTTCTTCACATTGTAGGGCAAACGACTCACTTTGCTACGAGGGATTCCGTCAATTTTCAATCGGAGGTAGAGGTTTTGATTTTATTTAAACAAGGAGAAAAAATCGCCCACTTCGACAAGTTTGCCTTAAAGAGTCCGGTTATCACTTTAGAAGATCCCATGCCAAATTTTATCCGTCAAAATCGCTATGCCCTTCCGGATGGAGAGTACTCACTTGAAGTGGAAATCAAAGATCAAAACAAGCCCGATCAAATCGCAAAAGTAAAGGACAATTTCTCTTTGAATTACTCCGGTGCTAAACTCCATCAATCAGATATCCAACTCATTGGCAACTTTAAACCCGCAACGGATAAAAATATATTTACAAAACATGGATATTACATGGAATACTTGCCTTTCAATTATATCCATCACAATCAACACACGCTTACTTTTTATTCAGAAATATACGGTACAGACAAATATATAAAAGATGATTTCGCCGTTCGCTATTTTATAGAAACGGCTCCTTCTAATCCGAACATGAAGCCGGTTACCATGCTCATAGGGCACAAGCGATTAAAACCGCAGGTCGTCAATCCGCTGATCGTGAATATTGACATTGGAGAAGTCCCTTCTGGTAATTATAATCTGGTCGTGGAAGTAAGAAGTAGAAAAGATAGCTTACTGAGTTCGGAAAAAGCTTACTTTCAACGAAGCCACCCCTACCTCAATTTAAGCATGAAAGATTATAAAAAAGTTCCTTCTTCCAATTCATTTGTAGATATTATGAATGAAGGGGAATTAAAATACGCTCTTAGTGCTCTGTTTCCAATCACGGCCAGCACCAGCAAACCCGAGTTGGAAAATGTTTTAAAATCAAAAGATATAAATATAAAAAAGAGCTACTTATTGAGTTTCTGGGCAACAAAAGATCCCAAGACTCCAAAACAAGCATTTGATAAATATATGATTGAGGTGCATAAGGTCAACACAAAATTTAGTGCGCCCGGAGAAGTGGGTTACCGTTCGGATCGGGGTCGGGTGTATTTGCAGTATGGTCCTCCTTCAAGAATATTATCCGAAGAATCTGATCCTTCTGCTCCTCCTTACGAGATTTGGGATTATCAGAATTTTTCTAAAAACCAAAATCAGGCAAAGTTTGTCTTTTTCGATCCTTCTCTTTCCGGCCGATATGAACTGCTGCACTCAACCGCTCGTGGGGAATTTAATGATCCACAATGGCAGAGAAAGTTATACAAAAATAATCCGCAAAAGAATGGAAACTTCATCGATGATACGGATGTGCAAGATGACTTTGGAAGACATGGTGGAAGAAATTTCAGGGATTTTTAGGTGGGTAGAACAAACTTACTAAGGTTAAATAATTAAAACTGCTGAGAATGCCATCCCGCGCCCCTAGCTCCTAAAGGGGAAATCCACCCGCAATCAAAAGGTGAGCGGTTCCTTTTAGGGGTCAGAGGTGAGTTGAGCAAAAAAAGTTCGGCGGTTAATTTCTTAAACCCAATTAAAAGAATTTCGATATTCCAGGCATTCTAGTAATGGTTTTCGTCAGGCAAGACGCCTGTGGGGGCGAATACGCCTGACAAGAAACACCGAGCTAGA
>JAHDCK010000188.1 GCA_020629915.1 Saprospiraceae bacterium | reverse complement strand
CTGCGGCTTCCTTTTCCAGTCTGGCTTTCTCTTCCGCCAGTCTTTTTGCTTCCGCTAGTGCGGCAGCCTCTTTTTGAGCCTTTTCGTCTTTTGCTTTTTTCAAAGCAGCTAACTGCTCTTCCAGTTTTTCTTTATCCTTTTTTTCTTTTTCTAAATCTTTTACTTTTTTCTGTTGTTCTCTGATTTTCTTTTTGAGTGCTTTGGCTTCTTGTTTTTCTTCTTTTTTTAGAACAGCTAACTCTTTTTCCAGTTTTTTCTCGTACTCCTTTTCCAACTGAAGAGCCATTTCCTGTTTCAGTGCTTCATCTCTTTTTGCCTTTTCCGCACGAAGGGTTTCCAATTCAGCCATGAGTTGCTTGTTGCGGTCCTGTTCTGCCTGGAGGGCTGCTGCTTTGGCAGCCTCGGCAGCGGCTAATTCTGCCTTCAATCTAGCAGCTTCTTCTGCTTTTTTCCTTGCTTCCATCGCTTTTACCTGCGCCTCTTTTTCTGCTCTAAATCGAGCTTGTTGTTCCTTTCGGGCCTTTTCCTCTGCCATTTTAGCTGTAGCAGCAGCTTGGCGTTTTGCGGCTTCAATTTCCTGTTGTTGTAAAATTATTTGTTGAGAGGAGACATTATTTTTTTCTATTCGTTGAGAACCGCCACTAGCGACCTCTTTCCTTCTAGGTTTGGAGGACGAAGGGGTGGTTTTGGCTGCCGTAGCCATTTCATACTGAGTCGTCGTTGATTGACGTTTTGTCTCATAGGTTTGATTTTCCTGATAGACATCCTGCACTGCCAATTTTAAATCATTATCCCGACAGGTTTTTAAAAACTTTTCTATTTCTGCTTTATAACTGTTCACATCAGGATCCTCCAGACATTTTTCATAGAGTGCTTTGCCAATGATATAATTTTTGGCATTGCCTTTCAGATATTTCTCTGCCCCCATATAAGGAGAAGTGTCCAGTGCCAGATTGCCAACTGTTCCTACATTTTCCAGTCCACCACCAAAGACGTAGCCTTCCAGCCCGGATATTGTTTTTATTTTATAATAATAACCTGTTACCTCTTTTCCTTTAATTGTGAGGGTTGTTTTTGAGCCAGCTCTTCCCCCTCTTGTGTAAAAAACTTCATCACCGTTACCTACCCGACCCAACACTTTTGATTGTTCTTTTTTTGGATTTTCCCGAATACTCAGATAATTCGCCACCACTTTTTTTATTTTCAGGCTGGGTTGCTGCTGTGCCAGGTCTACTATTTTTTCTTTCCTGAATCGAAGGTACTCCTGTAAAAACTCCTGATAGTAATTACTTATCAACGCTTTATCATTATTGATAATCGTTTCTTTCAAAAAACTATAATAATTATCTGGAATATCCACACTATTACCTGATCGAATAGGTTTTTGCCAGCGGTAGCGCATCATGTGATAAGCTCTCCAATAGTCAATTTCAGATTTGGCGTAAGCATCAAAGCCAGAAGAGAATCCTCCATTTTCTCTTCTAAATTTATAATAAAACTGGTTTTTCTTTCTGTGTATATCTTCTATAAAAGTCTTATAACTTTCCGGAGTGCGGTTTCCTATCTCAAAATCGATATAATTATCTGAGTTAGCTTGAAAAAATGTTTTATTGGATTGTATTAGATATTGGTTATTGACGCCAGCCTTCCCGCCGGAGAAAGTTAGAGAATTTTTAAACCACTGACTGTCAAAACGAATGAAAAGATTGTCGCCAGGCTCTAAATACAATTTGACGATCTCGCCCCGGTGAACGAGACTTACCATTCTGGCCTCCCTGATATCCAGCATTTGGCGAAAAGAACCATCTGACTGTACCTTAACAAGGAAATCTTCATCATCTAAGGTAATTGGACTTTTTTTATATAAAACTTGAATATAATCTGTAACAGGGTTTTTGATTTGCCCGGAAATGGTTGCAGCGGACATTTCGCCGTATCCAAACAGGCCGATAAAGAATGCTAAAACGAAGAAAATGACTTTAGCTCTCATCATGGTTTTTGATTTTAAAATAGTTATTTTCAAAAATGGCTTTTTGAAAAAATAATCATTGTTTTCTTTGATAGTCTACGGGCTTTCCGTTTTTTATAATGCTTAATTTCGTTTGATCGGAAGGAAGCACCTTTCCTACTATCCTGGCTTTGATATCAAAGCCTTGTGCAATTTGTATGATATTTTCAGCAATTGTTTCAGGAACATATAATTCCATCCGATGACCCATATTAAAAACCTGATACATTTCCCGATCCGACACCCCGGATTGTTCTTGTATTAAATCAAACAAAGGCGGGACGGGGAAAAGGTTGTCTTTTATAATATGAACACCATTGCAATACTTCAATACTTTCGTTTGTCCACCACCGGTGCAGTGAATAATTCCTTTTATTTCCTTTCTGTATTGCTCAAATACTTTTTTTAATACAGGCAAATAAGTCCTGGTTGGCGACAATACCAGTTTTCCAGCATTTACATCTCCCACTGCTGGGACATGCACCGTATCAGTCAATAATTTTTTTCCTGAGTAAACCACTTCAGCAGGCACTTCAGGATCAAAACTTTCCGGATATTTTTCCATGTACACTTTAGAAAAAACATCGTGACGGGCAGAAGTTAATCCATTGGAACCCATACCTCCGTTGTAGTGGGATTCGTAGGAAGCCTGGCCATCAGAGGCCAATCCTACAATCACTAATCCGGGCTTAATATCATTTATTATAAGGTCACTTTTCTTCATCCGGGCGAAGATGGTACACCCCACATCCACCGTTCGCACTATATCTCCAACGTCAGCCGTTTCGCCTCCTGCCAGATGGACATTGACACCAAAAGGAACCAATGATTCTAAAAACTCAGAAGTTCCTTTGATTATCTGTTCCAGAATTTCTCCGGGAATCTGTTTTTTATTTCGGCCAATAGTAGAAGAAAGGACAAAACCGGAATCACAACCCACTGCGGCCATATCATCCAGGTTCATTACGATGGCATCCTGAGCAATCCCTTTCCAAACACTTGCATCACCTGTTTCTTTCCAGTAAATATAGGCCAGACTTGGTTTCGTTCCGGCTGTATCTGCGTGCATAATGTTGCAGTATGCTTCCTCTTGCCCCATGAAGTCCGGAAGAATTTTACAAAATGCCAGTGGGAAAAGGCCTTTATCCAAATGACGGATAGCCTGATGTACTTCTTCTTTTGAAGCAGAAACCCCTCTTAAATTATACTTAAATGTTTCTTCCATTTGCAGCCTTTAAGAAAATTCCTGTAAAGATAGTAATTCCCTGAAAGTATGTTTCTAAAGACCAGGCAGATTCTTTCCACCCCTAATAATAATCATTTCCTATAATATGACCCAAAAATCAAGGGTTTTGGCCCATGATCTGACATTTTTTTGACGCTGCCGTTAAGATTCTGCTTTTGCTGCTGCTTCGGCTTTTGCTTTTTCAGCTAATCGATGCGCCCGGTATCTGGCTCTTACCTCTTTCATTGTTATAAAACCAAACTCGACCGGCGTACCGGAAACCAGTTTTTTAATGGCCTTAAACTCTGCTGTTTTAGCTTTAAAATAAAACATCAGTGTGTTGAGATGAGCATCTAATACACTACCAATTTCTTCCCGGTAACTTTTCTCCAAAAAGCTTTCTGCCAGTTTATCATAGATGTAAACATTTTCAAAAAGCTGGGTATAATCTTCATTGAGGTATTTTGCAATATCCTGATCGATAAAATACAACAACAGCTTTTTGAAGCAAGCAATCGGTGGAGACAATTCCCGGTATTTGTGAGAATATCGCTCAATTTCCTCTGCCAATTCTACATCAATATGATCGCGATTGCTGTAAGAAGCCACCAGGGTATAAAAATTGGATAGAAAATCATCCTTTTCTTTATTGATAAGGTCGGAGACTATTGCTGTTTTTTCAATATCGAGATCTACTTCGTCAATCAGTTTGCTTAACAATTCAAAGTAACGGTTTTGGAAATCTTCTCCTTTGTCCTGAAACTCAGCCAGAATCTTTTCCATATTTTCAAAATCCTCATCTTCCAATTCAAAAAAGTGAGAATAGAGAATAAATAATTCTATTTGTTCGTCCGCTCCTTTTAATTTTTCATTATTTAAAAATTCATATATACTAGGAACTAATGTAGAATTATCCACATCTGCTTCTACTCTTCTAACCAAAAACCGACGGAAATCATCATATTCCACTTTCCAGTTTAGATTTTCTACTGCGGGTACTTCAGCGGTTTGGTAGGGTACTTCAGCATAGCGTTTTTTTAACCCTTTATACTGTACTACACGAGCGTGATCATCTCGTTTGGCTTCCTTGAGTTGGCGACGAAGGTACTCTTTGGCGCGCTTGGAGGAAATCTGCTCGATGACTTTATTGCTCCATATATTTGAGCTGAGGGCGAATGTCATTCTAACCGGCAATCGCATACTGTTTTCTATCAAATCGAAACTGGACGATTCGGTCATAAACAGGATCATTTTTTCCAAAATATCCTGAGAACGATCAAAACGGGTATCCGGAGTCAGCTTTGCCCGAAGGATGCTGTAACTCATCAGTTTATCCAGGTATAATCCTTCCAGTTGGTGATCCATCATGGCTTCTTCCAGTGTAAGGATTTGCATGGGTTGGTTTTTGGAGACTTCCAAATAAAGCGCATTTAAGTAGGGTTCTATCTTGGCTCTAAGGGTATTATAACTTTCTTCATCTTCCTCATCCAAATATGTTTGATATTCTTCTGAATCCTGCAAATGCGTTTTTATCGCATTTAACTTTTCGAGATATTCTTTTTGTAATTCCATACTTTTATATTTTTCCAAAGAATAAAAATTCCCTGTAAACTAAATTTACAGGGAATGTCCACAAATTAATATTTTTAAGATTTGTTTAGGTTTGGTTGCCAAAGGTAAACAACCTTTTGGTTATACCCAAAATTTTAACTTTTTAAATTAAATAGGCAATCACATAAGAAGCTACGGCGGTTATCATTCCATACATAAATATGGTATAACAAATACTCAAATACCGGTATTTTTTGGCGAGTACTTTCCCCAGCCAGTAGATATCCCGCGCCATGGTCACATATTGAAAATAGGAATCCATGATCATTTGCTCCATACCCCATTCGTAATCCTTGAGATCCATATTGTAGAAGTTACCGAAAAAAAGCAAATTGGCTTTTCGATTTCGGATGTCTTCCCGGGTCACCGTTCCTTTGGTTACTTTCGGTCGGGTGGCCAGCGTGGCGTAAACAATGGAAATCAGGCAGACCAACATCAAAATTCCTGTCGGAATGATCAGTTTTGGGTTGCCGGCAAACTGAGGAACGAGTGAGGAGACGACGATAGACAAAACAATGGCATTGATACTGAGCATGATATTGGCCTTGTTGTCAGCCATTGCGCTCAGGTTGACATGGGTTCGGTAAGTGGTTCGGAACATGGTTTCTACGCCCCGGCCAAATTTATTGGAATCGTACATTTTTTTTCCGGATTGTGGCTCCAGAAAAATTTCATTGGAATTGCGGTTTTTGTTCTTGTTCTTTTTCTTCTTTTTGTTTTTATTTTCTTTGAAAGGTTTCCCTTCGAGCGCATCACTTATCTGGTTTTTAAACTCATATAACTTTGCCAGATTTTTACTTTGGCGTTGTCCGAAAAGCAACTGTGCCTGCTTGTTGTGAAAGCGATGATTGGACAAAAAATCAATTTCAAAATCCACCCATTCCTCATCCGTCATGACCATGTCTTTTACGACGGCAAATTCCAGGCGAATCATATCACAACTTTTCCAATACGATTTTTTGCCCAAATGACTCAGATCCGCATCGGCAATAATTTCTTCCAGGAGATTTTTGGGTGTTTGGGGTAATCTTGTAGCGCGGATGCAATTTCCTATCGTTTCAATTTTTTCTTTGGGGTAATTTCGTTCTGACAAATATTTGGTTGCTCTTTGGATGCTTCGCTCTTCGTGACCTTCTGCCCCTTCGCTGTACCCGGTATCGTGAAACCAGGCAGCGAGTAACAAAATTTCTAATTCTTCCTGCGTCACATTGTTGGCTTCACCCAGGCGGGCACAGCCCTTTACGACATTTTCGGTATGTTCCAGATTGTGAAAAACATAAATCAAGGGCATTTCTTCCAGAAAAAAACGCCGAATATAATGTTCTACATCTAGTAGAATAGCATTCATGGGATAAATCAATTAGTTTCTCAAACAAACTTTGTAAAAATGGAATCTACCAGAGATTTGTCTAAGAAGGTTTAGTTTGGAATATCAAAGATACAGAACTTCTCAGGAATTATTTTAGGATTGCATTTGGCAATTGTACCAATTTTTTATTTATATTTAAAAAGATGAACTTTAGCAATTGCTTTTTTTCCTTCGGAAGCAATCAACAAATCACCGTTGGGATAAAAGGCAATACCTTCAGGTTGCTTATGGATTTCTTTTTCCAGTTTTTCCAGATGGATCATTTTACCTTCGGGATTTAAAATCAGCAGCAACTTGCCAACAGAAGACAAAACGTATATGTTTTTTGTTTTTGGATGAATAGCAAGTGCTGAAGGTTGGAAAACAATATTTCCTTTTTCGGGCATAAAAAATTCGGCCAGTTTATTGTAATGCCTTGCTGTTGGGTTCATCTTAAGCCAATCTTGTATTTCTCTTAATTTTATAAGAAAAACCGGCTTTGCACTTACTTTTTTTGTATTCAAATCAAACGCATATATTCCTCGTTTGTCCAGATATTCCTCTCCGTCAGCAGCGATTCCTTTACAGGCAATCAACAATCGGTTATTATCTTCATCATAGCAAAGTCCTTCCGAATCATTCACTTTTTTCAAATGTGATTCATATTTCTCAGAAGGCATTTCCGTTCCACCCGGATTATTTTCTAACTCGTAGATATTCCCATTGCTTTTTAAAATATATATTTTATCTTTCACAATAGAAACATCTTCAAAATCCCCATCTTTCCGAAAACGGCTTTGGCTGAGAATTTTATCTTCTTTTAAATCATATATAAACAACAAGCCATTCTCATCCTGAATACAAGCCAGCTTGTCATCACCTGCAATGGCGATCCCGGAAAGCTCGACGAGTTCATCCGGCATCTCCCAGGTCTGGTCGGGTTTATCCAAGACATATTTTAAGGAAAAGGAATCAGTTTTGCTTTCCGAAACCGCCACGGGTTGGGCTTCCTTACTGACTGGTTGGGTAGGTGGCGTGCTGCTTTGGCAAGCCATAAAAAACAAGGAAAAGAAAATTAACTCAATTTTAACAAAAATCATTGCATCTTTTTTTAAAGTCCGCCGTTAATATACACAAAGCATGTCACTATAACGATTTTTTGTCAGGGATTAGCGTCTGGAAAAAACTGACATTTAGTCGTGTCCTGAAGGATTTCCTTATCCAAAGTCATTTGTTTCGATGCAACCACTGCGAAACAATATTTCTACTTCAAGACAAATTTCAAAGAATTTTATTAGAAAATCAATGTTGTAACAAGTGTTGATTCTACAAAATAATTTCAAGACAAAATTTGTTTTTAAAAATAAGTAAAATCTCAAATTTGGAATAAAAAATACCGTCAAAAACTTTAACACTTTTTTTCAATTCCACGGTAAATATTTCAAAAACAATGCAGGACAAAATCCTGAACGGAAGCCGAATCGGAAACCCAATTTTTAAACTTTCGGGATGGAAAAAAACAAAATTATTATCTCATTTAAAACTTTAAACTAATTGATTATCAGGAACTTATGGGCACATTTATTGTTGAGTCTAAAGTAAATTTGATAATCAAAATTCAAAAATTAATTGTTAGCATGAAAAACCTGAAAATTTTAATTTTAATCCTAGCAACATTCGCTTGCAGCAATCTCTTTGCACAAGGAAAACTCAACTTCGGACTCACTGCCAGTCCGGTAAAAGACCTGGGCTGGAATGCCTATTTTAATCAAACTTCCAAGGAAGCAGACATCAATACTTTCTCCATTTATTCTAAAAAAGCCTTCAATCTGGGTGGAACATTTGAATACGAAATGGGTTCGACCTGGGCATTGAATGCCGGTTCAAAATTCACGAGCCGGGAAGTGGAAGTAGCTTTTGCCAATAAAAACTCCAAGTGGATTGCCCAGGAAGGTGCTTCGGATCAATTTGTATTGACAGACCCTACTCAGCGTTTCCGCATGAATTTTGTAGAAGTGCCGGTTTCTGTTTCTTACAAAATTCCCATGAAGGGAGAATTGTATCACAACACAAACTTCGTCATTACGGCAGGAGGTTCTGCTGATGTTATGATTTCTGATACGAGAAGCATTGAATATTCCAGTTTTGATGCTAGCAAGTCCACTCAAATTGGCTCTGAAACGACTTTCACCGCCAACAAAACAACCAGCGTTACTCCGGCGGTTGATTTTGGATTAGCCTTTGAGGATTTTACCGGAAGTTTTGGAAAGATGCGCGTTGGGGTGAGCGTTCACCACCAGTTGCAAAAGCCAATGACTTTTGATGCGACTACCAAAGATTATGTAGGAGAAGCATTGACGACCAAGACGCAATCTTATGAGTTAGGTGCGTCTTACATCAGTCTGGACATCAAATATTTTTTGACGCCAGCAGAATAGGAAATATTTTTTTAAGCATATTTAAAAGCTCGATGCAACTTGGTTTGTGTCGGGCTTTTTTTGTTAGAATTTGGGATCAAAATACAATCATCCAAAGAACCACTTTTTTGTGCCATTCCAAATCAATAGTCAAGAATGCTATTTAATTCAATGTGTTTTTTTCCTTAACTTCACTATTTTTATCTGCCTTAGTAATTCAACTTTCAAGCTAAGCTGGACTGTTAAAAAATGTTTCGCGTAAGAAAAAAACATATAGTTTTTGGAATTTACTAGCAAATTGCTAACTTACAGATGAGAAAATAATAAAATATACAAGTTTCTTTCTCTTTTTACCTTGACTACATTAAAAGTTCTTTTTGAGCCATACTTCGTGAGGCTTCTGAACGCAGTAGAATAGAATAAGTAGAGAAATCAATTAAACTGTGCCTTAGAAGCTGTTTGAATTTGATCTTTTTTTAATATTAGGTCTCTTTTTGTCT
>JAHDCK010000187.1 GCA_020629915.1 Saprospiraceae bacterium | reverse complement strand
TTTTCAAGAGAAATGCGAGTGAGATGGGAAATTGGTAGTAGGACGGGTTTTGTGGTAAGAAAATCGCAGGTAAATTTAACTCATAATTTCATTAATGGCCTCTACAAAGTGTTCGATTTCACTCCCGTTTGGGCTACAATAACCCGTTATAAGTCATTGATTTATAACGGGTTATGTTTTTTATATACCTCTGGGGTACACGCTGGGGTACACCAACACAAAAAAAGGTCTGTTTGCTCCAATAAAAAACCGTTCAATTACTAAAAAGATAATAGTCGCAATTGAGGAAGGATAAATTAAAGCGTGCATTTTATCAAATAATTGCTCCCTCCTTTCTTTCAGTTTAGAATAATCCCCATGTTTTTGGAGACGTTTTTAATCTCAAGAACTTTAGGTGGCGATTCCTGCATAGCCAGTTTTTTTGCTTCCTTTTTATGGTCTAAATTCATAATGCTTTAGCTTAAACTGATTTTTTTTAGCTTGCTTATGAGCTGTTTCCATTCTTTTGAAGCAAATAAAATTCGCCTGTTTGTTAAAACATTTGATATTCTTTGTGCTAAAAGTCCTCCATAAACCATTAATTCCTGAATATTCATACTGCTCTGAATATGTTGATTGCATCGAGCTGAGTAAAGTCTAATATTTTCGATTGAACTACGTTTTTCGGGTCTTTGGTATCTACAAATAAAAATAATCGCTTGAAAAATTTATTTGGAAATTTACATGAGTGTAAGTTACGGATAAATTCAGCCACTCAGTTTTAAAAGCTCCCTTCTCCTCATAAACAATAAACCAAAATTAAATTCATAGAAAAAAAGTCATTTTATTAGGGAAAACTCTGCCTCAACACACCAGGCATTAATCAGGAAAGATTAGTTTCTTCAACTCATCTTACTCGGAAACATATACGCATTAAAATATTAACAAATACAGAATATTCTGCAAAACAATCCACTATATATAATAAATTACTATAATTTCATTTCTAATAAAATCAATTATCTTTGCCATTATCAAATCCAATTAATTTACATTTTAAAAAATATCTGATTATGAATTTCAAATGGTATTATTTTTTATTTTTATCTGCATTCACTATTCTTACTTTTTCTTACTGTGATCCCCCAGAAGATGAAGAGGATAATCCTCCTGCAACGACCTTATCCATTGGAGAATGTGGCGAGTTCTTTTCCACCGGAAATTACAGTGCCTCCTGTTTTGCAGAAGGGAATCTTTTAGTCCCGGAGACTTTTCAGGAATCTCCTGCTCCAACCCCGAGGAATTGTGAATACATTTTTGATAATGGAGACTTGTTTGTCGAATTAAGCGAATTCACAGATGCGTCTACTGCCGCTACCTTGTTTTCCAGCAGCAGAGAAAGCACCCTTTTGTTTACTACTATAACTGATTTGAATACTATCGGAGATGAAGCATACCTTGTCGAACAAAACAATGATGTAACAATTTTCTTCCGACAGGATAATGTCACAGGTGGTTTAGAGATTGCAACATTTGGAGATCCCCTACCCGCCGCTTGTCAATCCCGCCAACAGGAGCTGACGCTTATCGCTAATGAAATTATAAATAATTTATAAAATAATATTTTATAAAATCAAAAAGCCACTGCAATAATTGCGCAGTGGCTTTTTTATATAAAAACTAATCCTCTAACTTAAATTTTATCGGCAAGTTAAATGACACCCTTACAGGCTTTCCATCCTGATAACCAGCCTGATACCACTCAGGCATACTTTTTATTAAATTCACACATTCATATTCAATACTTTGACATATCCCTCTCAGAGTTTTAACATTTGAAATACTGCCATCTTTTTCAATCACAAAATTAACCAGTGCCGTTCCTCCCACACCATATTCCCTTGCAATTTTCGGATACTTAATTTTCCTATATATATACTCCAGCAATTTCTGATCAGAACAGATTTTCTTTCCTTCTGCCGTGGGTTGCCAACTACAATTATAAAACAAAGGCATAGATTCTTTTCCCAAGGTATCCCTTTTAGGAGGCGGATTACTTTGTTTAAAAATAGTATCCGCTTTGTATATTCCCTGATTTATTACATGCTGCAAAGAATCATATTGAATAAATTCTCCTTCTTTTTTTCCATTGACATACGGCACCTGAAACCTCAATTGCTCCTGTTCATCAAAAGTTTTCCATAGGCCGGATTTCATCCCGTTTTTATAGTTACCTGTTTTTAATTTATTGTCTTTCCCTCCATAATAATTCCAATCTCCTTCTTTTTTATCGTTCCTGTACGCTCCCTCTTCCAGTATCTCTCCATCGTCATTGTATTTTGCAGCGTACCCATTTCGCTTTAGCTTCGCTTCTGACGTAAATGTGGTATAACTCGTCATCACCTTCTTTTCCGGGTAGAATATTCTTATAATATATTCCCCTTTTTTATTTACAGAAGTCATATAATGGTACCAGCTATATTTTTCTCTTTCTCCTTCTTTTAAAAAACTGGAAAATTTCCCTCTGAATTTTGAGGAAGTAGCGTTGTAGTATTTTGTGGAAACAGGAAGACACCCTGAAAAAAATAAAACACCAAACACTAGCATAAAATTAACTAAAAACAGATTTTTCATATTCAATAAAATCAATAAATAAAATTTTACAAATATAAAAAACAATTTAAAACATTTTAATAATCCTGCAATATTTACAAAACAAAAAAAGCCTTCCCAAATAAATGGGAAGACTTTTGATATAAGCAATCTATTAACTTTCTATTGCTGTATCATTAATCTCTTGGCAACAACTTGGTCCCCAACAGTATATTTTATAAAGTATAAACCATTAGAAAATTCTGACAAGTTAACGGAGTTTGCTCCTGGAGCAACTTCTCCTGCAAACATTTTCCGTCCATTTTGACTGTATATTTCTAGCATACCATCTTCCTCTACATCTATCATTACTCTTGAAGAAGCAGGATTTGGATATACTTCAAATTCTCTTATTTCCTCTTCCATTTTAATCAAAACTGTATTGGAATACTCAAACGCTCCATCCCAGTCAGTAGCCTTCAATCGGTAGTAGATATTACCTCCCAGTTCCATATCTCTATCTTCAGCATAATATGTTTTCATTTCAACAGAATTGGCAATATCACGTTCTGTGTAGAATACTTCAAAGTTTTCACCATCATAAGAACGCTCTAGTTCATACATTTTTACATTTTCTTCCATGGCTACTGTCCAGATTAAATCTACTTTCTTTTCTTCTTTATTATACTCCCCTGTAAAGTCAACCAACTCAATTGGCAATACTACAGGTACAATATAATCCTCTACCTCTCCGTCAGAAGCACCTCCTTCCCATAACTCACTCGTGCCACTTCGGTCACTCAAATCTTCCGTTGTCAGTCTAAAACGAACCATCATGTCACCTTCAAATCCCGTAGTTGGTACAGTAGGACAAACATTTACGGAAGTGGCACCATTCGGAACAGCAATCGTAACCGTCTCACCTGCATCTCCAAAATCTCCATCACCATTGAAGTCAAAGAAAGCATAGAAAAAGGCTACTTCTCCTGTATTATTTACTACTGGGATGTTCATACAAACTTGTGTACCCGGTGTAAATGTTGGAAAAGCAGTCACACCATCCTCATCATCATTACCATCTGCATCATCTCCGGTAGCCCCACTGTTTGGCTGACCATTTACATCCTGGTCTACTGAAGATCCTATCATGATATCTTCGTTGATGAAGTGATAAGCACCATCACTATCCCATTCAGTTTCGCTATCACCTGCTCCTGTTCCGTCTCCCAAGTCTGGTAAATCTCCAAGGTCTGGGTATCCAGGATATACTTCTGTATCTCCCAGTAAGTACTTATCAAAATTACCCGTACCGGAAACTTCATTATCAAAGTCAACCCAGTAACTATCATCCGGCTGAGCCGTATAAGTATCTCCTGCATAATCAGAAATCTGAATTCCGTAAACGCTTTTTCCATCTCCTGCATTAAACTTAATTGCATCAGACATCATTACTGCAGCATCCTCCAAGTTAGAGTTGCCATCATTTACACCATAATTGTTAAATCCAAAATCAGAACCTCCAGACGAGTTTTTAGAACCCAAAGAAGCTTGTCCTACGCTATAAGTTAAAGCCAAAGTCCATGAAGAAGAAGAACCTTCATAACGAAATACCGGAGAACCATGTGCAAACTTAGAGACTTCAATCTCAAAGTTTCGGTAATTAGCACTCATGGTAGATACCAACATCTTCTTTCCATCCATGGAGAATGAAAAATCAGATACCGGAACACTTTCTGCTATAGTAAATTCAAATTTTGGGGTGCCTGATATTCCTCCTGTAGCGGCATTAATCGCTACAGAATAGACAGAAGATCCAGTAATGACTTTCTGCCACCCCCCTTTTGTCGAAAATTCCCAGTCCGTTTCCATTAAGGAATAGTACAAACGGTTTTCAACATCGTTATATCCTAAACCAAATGCGGCTCTTTCTGCCTGAGTAAAAACATAAGAAGTGGTATCTGGAACAGGAGTGGATAAAGCCATCCCGGGATCGAAGGTTAAGGCAGATTGTACACCTCCTCCATCTACATCAATTACATATATTTTTCCGTCATCTAAACTTGTTGCATATAGTACCCGGTTAAACCTATTAAATGTAATCTGACCTACACCTGTATATCGGGTAGAATCGTTGTCATTTGAATATACCTGACTTTGTACGATTCCTAATGTTGTTACTGCCCCACTGTTTCCATCTACCTTATATACCTCTCCACCAGTACTACCCCCACTTGGTCCGCCTTTTGGATAAACTGAAAGAAACTGTCCATCCGCAACAATCCCGTGAGAAGCTACATAAATATCCGGGTCGGAGACATTTCCTTCCTCCAGGGCAATTCCAAATACTTCTCCCATTTCGCTAGCTACCCAGCCTGCGGCGTTATAGCCGTCAGCTTGGGCTGTTGTCCACTCACTTCCCATTGGAGCGGTGCGTGCAACAGGATCTCTTGGATCAAATATTCGCAAAACTACACCGTCTAATTCTTGTCCATCTTGCTCTCCTGAGAAACCAGTAGCAACAGCCATTCCCGGCTCAAGTGGTAAACCGGCATTTTGTGCAAAGGTCATTGTAAAGCATGCCATCAAGAGCATAATTGTTGTTAAAAATAATTTGTTCATTTTTTGAAAAATTTAAAAGAGTTAATAATGATTGCGATTCCAATTTGTACTAATTTCGAATTTAGAAAATATCATTTTTCAACTTTTTGTGACATTCATAAAATACAAAATGGCGATTTTAGCCCGAATTAAAAGACTAAAACCTATAAAAACCCTAACAATTTTTATGGTAGAAAATAATTTTGGTTTTAATTTTTCTTTTTTGTCTAAAAAGAAAAATAACTGTCATTTAAGTTTGGAAAAAAATAGAAACTTGCTAGTTAAAATTGCGCTCTAAGTCAGTAAATCAGAGCGTTTAGCCTCTCATGAATAAGGCTTTCAGATTCTGCTAAGTTGTAGAAAATAAATTTTTAGAAGTCACAATAAAAAAAATTAGCACTTTTTATTTTAACTATTTATTTAACGATGGTGTTTCTGCAAGGTGAGAAATCTGGCAAGGGGGGATACGCCTCGTCAGATGCTGCAACTGACGAAAACTTGAGCCAGAATACCTGAGCTCTTTTCTTGGCGGTTAATCATTTAAGTTCAATCAGGAAGTTAAATCGTGGTGGGACAAAAAATAGATAAAGCCCTATATCGGCGAGTCCTCTCTTTTTAATAAACATTATCACGAGAAGTTTTTTAAAAGGAATAGGCTTTCCTTTAAGGTAGCTTCGTTGAGCTACAAAACAAAAAAAGCCTTCCCAAATAAATGGGAAGACTTTTGATATGAGCAATCTATTAACTCTTTCGATTAATATTTATGCTGGACCATCAGTCGCTTGGAACCGATGTAGTTTCCAACAATGTATTTTACAAAGTACAATCCAGTATGGAACTCGGAAAGGTCAATTTCATTCTGTCCTTCCTGAATAGCCCCTTCGTAAACTTTTTTACCCGTCTGACTGTAAATCTCAAGCATTCCCTCCTCGTTTACATCGATTTGAACTACCGTAGCAGCTGGGTTTGGATATACATCAAAGTCAGTAATATCTCTCTGTGTTTCTACAATTACCGTTGGAGAATACTCAAATGCACCATCCCAGTCTGTTGATTTCAGTCGATAATAGATTTGGTTACCCAATTCTACCTCTGTATCTTCAGCATAGTACGTCTTCATATCCGTAGAATTTGGAATATCTCTCTTAGAGTAGAATACTTCAAAATTCTCTCCGTCATAAGAACGCTCTAGTTCATACATTTTTACATTTTCCTCCATCGCTACTGTCCATGTTAACTCTATAATTTCCTTCTCTTTGTTGTACTTACCCGTGAAGTCTACCAACTCAATTGGTAATACTACAGGTACAATATAATCCTCTACCTCTCCGTCAGAAGCACCTCCTTCCCATAACTCACTCGTGCCACTTCGGTCACTCAAATCTTCCGTTGTCAGTCTAAAACGAACCATCATGTCACCTTCAAATCCCGTAGTTGGTACAGTAGGACAAACATTTACGGAAGTGGCACCATTCGGAACAGCAATCGTAACCGTCTCACCTGCATCTCCAAAATCTCCATCACCATTGAAGTCAAAGAAAGCATAGAAAAAGGCTACTTCTCCTGTATTATTTACTACTGGGATGTTCATACAAACTTGTGTACCCGGTGTAAATGTTGGAAAAGCAGTCACACCATCCTCATCATCATTACCATCTGCATCATCTCCGGTAGCCCCACTGTTTGGCTGACCATTTACATCCTGGTCTACTGAAGATCCTATCATGATATCTTCGTTGATGAAGTGATAAGCACCATCACTATCCCATTCAGTTTCGCTATCACCTGCTCCTGTTCCGTCTCCCAAGTCTGGTAAATCTCCAAGGTCTGGGTATCCAGGATATACTTCTGTATCTCCCAGTAAGTACTTATCAAAATTACCCGTACCGGAAACTTCATTATCAAAGTCAACCCAGTAACTATCATCCGGCTGAGCCGTATAAGTATCTCCTGCATAATCAGAAATCTGAATTCCGTAAACGCTTTTTCCATCTCCTGCATTAAACTTAATTGCATCAGACATCATTACTGCAGCATCCTCCAAGTTAGAGTTGCCATCATTTACACCATAATTGTTAAATCCAAAATCAGAACCTCCAGACGAGTTTTTAGAACCCAAAGAAGCTTGTCCTACGCTATAAGTTAAAGCCAAAGTCCATGAAGAAGAAGAACCTTCATAACGAAATACCGGAGAACCATGTGCAAACTTAGAGACTTCAATCTCAAAGTTTCGGTAATTAGCACTCATGGTAGATACCAACATCTTCTTTCCATCCATGGAGAATGAAAAATCAGATACCGGAACACTTTCTGCTATAGTAAATTCAAATTTTGGGGTGCCTGATATTCCTCCTGTAGCGGCATTAATCGCTACAGAATAGACAGAAGATCCAGTAATGACTTTCTGCCACCCCCCTTTTGTCGAAAATTCCCAGTCCGTTTCCATTAAGGAATAGTACAAACGGTTTTCAACATCGTTATATCCTAAACCAAATGCGGCTCTTTCTGCCTGAGTAAAAACATAAGAAGTGGTATCTGGAACAGGAGTGGATAAAGCCATCCCGGGATCGAAGGTTAAGGCAGATTGTACACCTCCTCCATCTACATCAATTACATATATTTTTCCGTCATCTAAACTTGTTGCATATAGTACCCGGTTAAACCTATTAAATGTAATCTGACCTACACCTGTATATCGGGTAGAATCGTTGTCATTTGAATATACCTGACTTTGTACGATTCCTAATGTTGTTACTGCCCCACTGTTTCCATCTACCTTATATACCTCTCCACCAGTACTACCCCCACTTGGTCCGCCTTTTGGATAAACTGAAAGAAACTGTCCATCCGCAACAATCCCGTGAGAAGCTACATAAATATCCGGGTCGGAGACATTTCCTTCCTCCAGGGCAATTCCAAATACTTCTCCCATTTCGCTAGCTACCCAGCCTGCGGCGTTATAGCCGTCAGCTTGGGCTGTTGTCCACTCACTTCCCATTGGAGCGGTGCGTGCAACAGGATCTCTTGGATCAAATATTCGCAAAACTACACCGTCTAATTCTTGTCCATCTTGCTCTCCTGAGAAACCAGTAGCAACAGCCATTCCCGGCTCAAGTGGTAAACCGGCATTTTGTGCAAAGGTCACTGTAAAGCATGCCATCAAGAGCATAATTGTTGTAAAAATTCTTTTGTTCATTTTTTTTAATTTAAAAGAGTTAATAACTAAAATTTTATATCACCCTCTCCTGTGCCAAAAGGACGCCAATTAAACTACATCCTTATGCACTAAGACCTGAATTGTGACAGGATAAAAGGTCAATTTCTTTTAAACATTTTTAGTTATTTTTATTTTTATAATAAAATTTAAAAAAATAAACCGCATAAAGATGTAGCTTTTAAGTCCTGTTTCATTTTGGGAATCTCAATTCAGGAACTGCCGACTAACAATTTTTAGCGATGAAAAAAGCCTGTTTTTAGCCCAAAAAAAGTCAAACTTTTTTCTTTTGTACCAAAATTGGAGTCCTCTTCCCAAACAGATCCATTTTACTACATCACAAATTCACAAAAAATGGAATTGCAGGAAAAAAATGGAAAATGTTGTCCCAAAACGAGACTTCAAAACAGCATTTCGTCATTATCAAGAGAACCCAACTTTTCCTTGGATCTCCACAAAAACAGCCAAACAAAATGTTACAAGATCAGCTTTTTTAAAGGAGCAGGTAATTAAGCAACTAATCAATTTAAACCGACAAATAGAATGTGGATTTTGCTAGGCATTCTAGTAAAGGTTTTCGTCAGGCGAGACGCCTGACGGGGCGAATATGCCTTGTCAGGCGTCTCGCCTGACAAGAAACACCGAGCCAGGAGGGCAAAATAAATCCTTGAAATTTTCGGCGATTAAATTTGACTAAGTAACCGGCCACAATAATCCTTAAAATACTTTGAACGATTTTTTAAT
>JAHDCK010000186.1:6124-9223 GCA_020629915.1 Saprospiraceae bacterium | reverse complement strand
TGCCGACGGGCCGGATGAGGTACACATGTATCAGTTGGGTAGAAATATGGTGAAGGAGATTCTTTTGGCGGAATCGTGATTTGGAGACTTTTATAACAAATGAAAATGGTTTTTCAAATATTCCAATAGTTTAATTTTGATGTCAAAACTATTCCCTATACTCTAATACCACATTCAACGGCGTAATTTGTCCGGGCTTTACAATGATACCCGTAATTTTTACCGGGCGAAAACCTGGATAGAAAACTAATAAATCACAAGTGCAAGGCTCCATGTTTGCAAAATTGTAATTACCATCAAAATCAGTTTTGATGTAATCAATCTGCTTGTCCTGCTCAAATAAAAATACATCTCCATACAAGATTGGGTCACCAGAGGCTTCTGTCACTTTTCCAGCCAAAGAGGTTTGGGCATTCGTATGAATAGTAAATAAAAGCAGAGTAAAAATAAAAATAGATCTCATATTGTTTTTTATAAGGAGAGATGCAGGCAGAATGAAAATGGTTGTGTAAAAACCAATAATCTTTTTATATAATAATATCCCGCATCTTTTTCGCCGCCATCTCTGCCGTAATATCCCGCTGCGCTTCGCCAAACATTTCATAACCCACCATAAATTTTTTAACTGTAGCAGAGCGAAGCAAAGGAGGATAAAAAGCCGTATGAAAATGCCATTCCGGGTGCAGTTGACCATCTGTCGGAGCCTGATGGATGCCGGATGAATAAGGAAAAGACGTATTAAATATTTTGTCGAAACGTTGGGTCAGGTTTTTTAGAATGCTGGAAAAATCTGTTTTTTCTTTATTTGTAAATTGTGTAATGTCTTTAAAATGTCTCCTAGGAATAATCATGGCTTCGTAAGGCCAAATCGCCCAGAAAGGAACCAGTGCAACGAAGGATTCATTCGAGCAAATGATTCTTTCTCCGGCTTTGATTTCCTGTAGAAGATAATCCCCCAACAAACTTGCATTGTTTTTATTCCAATAAGATAATTGTTGGTTTGATTTTTTCAGGGCTTCGTTTGGGATGGAATGTTGCGCCCAGATTTGCCCGTGCGGATGCGGATTACTGCAACCCATAATCGCCCCTTTGTTTTCAAAAATTTGAACGTGATTAATAAAATCTTTTGCGCCGAGAGCAGCGTATTCCCGTTGCCAAAGTTCCACTACTTTTTCGATGGCTTCCACTTCCATCTCTGCAAGCGTCAGCGAATGATCCGGTGAAAAACAAACCACCCGACAGATGCCGCGTTCGCCCTTCGCCCGAAGCAAACCCGCCTCAAAATCACTGCTTGATCCCTCCGGGAGCAAGGCCGCAAAATCATTCGTGAAAATAAATGTATTTGAATAATTTTCGTTTGTTTGGCCATTGGAACGGGTGTTGCCGGGGCAGAGGTAGCATTTTGGATCGTAAGAGGCTTTTTCTTTTTGAGGCGGATTTTCCTGCTTGCCCTGCCAGGGGCGTTTGGTGCGATGCGGAGAAACCAGCACCCATTCCCCGGTCAGGATATTGTATCGGCGATGCGGGTCGTTTGATAAATTTATCATATAATTGAAATGGTTTTTCGTCTATAAAAAATACTGCGACCGCTCTGCGGTCGTAAATTGCATTTACAACAACATCAGCGGGCAAACGTACTGTGACCGCTCTGCGGTCGTAAATTGCATTTACAACAACATCAGCGGGCAAACGTACTGCGACCGCTCTGCGGTCAGGGCAGGGGAAATGACCGCAGTGCGGTCACAGTATGTTAGCCCGTTAGCCCGTTAGCAAAGAAGTTTCAGGTAATAGACGACCGCAGCGCGGTCGCAGTATTGGTTTTTCAAAGATAGAATGTCATTTGTTAAAGCCGAGTGCAACGAGGTTTTGATAAATGTACCACCAGCATTCTGGTTTGTTTAAAAAACCATCGCCCCATCCTCAATAGAAACCCGAACAGGTGACAGTTCCAATCCAAGGTCTTTTTTATAATTAGAATAAATTAAATCAATAAACTCCTCCGCCTTATTTTTTTCTACAATACTAATCGTGCAACCACCAAATCCGCCGCCCATCATTCGGCTTCCTAAAACGTAAGGTAGTTCAATAGATTTTTGTTGTATATAATCTAATTCTTTGCAACTCACTTCGTAATCCTCGCTTAGACTTCGGTGCGATGCGTTCAATAATTGTCCCAAAGTTTGGAATTGTTTTCCGGTCATTGCTTCCGTGGCAGACAATACCCGTTCATTCTCCGAGAGGACATGATAGCATCTTTTGTATATTTTTTCTGTAAATTTATCTTTGTGCCTGATTAACTGTTCCAAAGAAACATCCCGTAGATTTTTTATATTAAAAATATGTTTTTTCAAAATAAAAACTCCTTCCTCACATGCTGCCCGGCGCGTATTGTATTCCGAATCCGCCAGAGAGTGAGAAACATTAGAGTTGAGTAAAACGATTTGATATTGTCCTAAATCGAATGGGAAGTATTTATATTCTAGCGTCCGGCAATCCAGTAAAAAGACCTGATCTTTTTTTCCCATGACGCTGGCAAACTGATCCATGATCCCGCATTTCGTTCCGGCAAATTCATGCTCCGCCATCTGGCAGAATTTTATAATTTGAATTTTATTATAATTTAAATGAAACAATTCATTCAACGCAAAAGCCACACTACATTCCAATGCCGCCGAAGAACTCAATCCGCTCCCCATTGGAATATCTCCTCCAAAACTCAAATCAAATCCTGATAACTTCGCTCCGGCCTTTTGAAATTGATCCACTACGCCAAGGATATAATTTGGCCAACCCTCCGCCACAGGTTTTAAGTTATTTAAATTAAAAACATGAGATTTATTTAAATTTTTAGCAAACAAGCGACCGGAAAACCTTGAGTTATTTCTGCTAACTTCAACCGTTATTTTTTTATCAATGGCAGCAGGCAACACAAAACCGTCATTGTAGTCCGTATGTTCTCCAATGATATTGATGCGTCCGGGTGATTGTGCTTTGACTGAATTTTTCAAGTACATTGTTTTTCCTCAAGGTAAAACATAATTTGTAAAATTTGGAGGGAATTTTTATTTAATAATTGTAAGAAAATAATTCTTGGATTAT
>JAHDCK010000186.1:0-6114 GCA_020629915.1 Saprospiraceae bacterium | reverse complement strand
ATATGTTTGTCATTTCGACGATAGGAGAAATCTCGTCTAAAAGCAAGGAATATATGGCTGATAATAGATATATGAAGTTGTTGCAAGGTGCTGTTTTTCATTTTGTAGACGAGATTTCTCACTGCGTTCGAAATGACAAAATTTAAAGTGGTAAAATGAATGACATTTGAATGAAATATATAATTCTAATAAAAACCAAATCCGCCATTTGTATTTAAAAACCAAAACCCGTACTTTGTTTTACCTTTGAATATGGATTCTATTATAAAACATATAGAAAAAATAATCCCTCTATCCGAGACTGAGATCCCTCTCCTGAAAGCGAGGCTAAAACCCCGCACCTTTCTAAAGGGACAATACATCGTGCAGGAAGGCAACGTTTGCAAATACCAAACTTTTATCCTCTCCGGAAAAGTGCGGACATTCTACCTGGATGACAAGGGAAGCGAACACATCGTCGCCTTCGGAATTGAAAACTGGTGGGTGGGAGATATATGCAGTTTTACCACGCAGACCCCGGCGGAGTTCAACTCAGAATGCCTGGAAAAAACATCTGTCCTTCAGATTTCTTATGAAGACATGGAACAACTCTACAAAGACGTTCCGGGAATGGAACGATATTTTAGATTGATTATCCAGAAAGCCTACGGGAATATGTCCAAGCGAATCGTTCGGAATCATTCTATGTCTGCCAGAGAAAGATATATGATTTTTTTAGAAACTTACCCGCAAATCGTCGATCGTTTCCCGCAGTATATGATCGCCTCTTACCTCGGTGTCACCAGGGAGTTTTTGAGTAGCATCCGAAAGCAAATCACCGACGAAGCCAAAAGTTAATCTACTTTAACCGGCTTTATTAATCTATCTTATTTTTCTTATCTGTTTTTAGGTAGAACTTTGTAGTAAAGTTTTATTACGAATTATTGAGTTTTTGCAATTAATAGGTATATATTATATTTGTAATATTTAAAAATTTATACTTTGTCATCTCGAACGAAGTGAGAGATCTCGTCTAAACCTAAAACTTGAGAACGATTCTTTGCTTCTGAGACGTGTTAGGAATCAGGTTTCCATTTTTAGACGAGATTTCTCCTATCGTCGAAATGACAAATATGTTTTTTATGAGTTCGCCGAGTAGCAGAGGTTTTGATAAATGACCTTTTGCACAATGTTTTTCCAAAATAAAAAAATATACTTAAAAAATTTATTCAATTTTATCATTTAAAATCATATTTTAAAATGAAACATTTAAGATCGATTCATCAAATCATCCCGTCCCAAAAAGTAAACATGGGCGGACATATAATAGAACAACCCCTGCCCAATAAGCTAATGGAACAGCTCGACCCTTTCCTCCTCGTGCATCATGCCGAGTGGGAACTCCAGGGCAATCAGCGGCAGCAGGAAGTTGGAATCGGCGGGCATCCGCACCGGGGATTTTCTCCCGTGACTTTTGTCTTTCAAGGCGACATCCGGCACCGGGACAGTTTCGGAAACGACCAGGTGGTCAAGGCCGGGGGGACACAATGGATGCATGCCGGGAAAGGCGTTATCCATAGCGAGCGACCCAGTGCGGAGCTGGCGGAGAAGGGCGGCACCCAGGAGATTATCCAGTTTTGGGTGAACACCCCGGCGAAGCACAAAATGGAAATGCCTTACTATTTGCCGCTGGAAGAAGCCGCTACGCCGACCCTCGAAGGCGACGGTTTCAACGTGCAAATTGTAGCGGGTGAATACAAAGGCATCCGTGGCCCGGCCAAGACTTTTTCACCCATGCTCCTGATGCGCGGAACCATTCAGACGGATGCCGCTGCCGAGTTTGAAATCCCGACGGACTACAATACCCTGATGTATTTGCTGGATGGTTCGTTGGTGATCAACGGTCAATCCGCTACGGCCAAAGACTTGATTTGGTTTAAAAACGACGGGGAAGGCGTGGCCCTTTCTGCTACGAAGGACACGCGGTTTATCCTATTGTCTGGTGAGCCGATTGGAGAGGAAGTCGCATCTTACGGTCCCTTCGTCATGAATACGCAAACCGAAATCATGGAGGCCCTCCGCGATGCCCAAATGGGAAAGATGGGCGTGCTGATCGAGGATTTTGATTAGGATATATCTGCTTTATAATTATATAACTCCTGTGGGTCTGTTTGGACTTGTGGGAGTTTTTTGTTTTATGAGAGTTTTTTTTATTTTTGAGTGGGGAACTTGAATGAGTGCTTGGGTGTTTTATAAAAATACCTGAGTTTTATATTTAAAATATAAGAAAAGAAATTTAAATGAAACCCAAAAAAATAGAACTACATAATAAACGGGATGGAGTAGTGGCTACTTTGTATGTGGAATCTATTGGAGATAATAGATTCAGAATGATAGATAACGCTTTGTGTAATTGCGAACTAACTTTAGGAACTGAGTTTGAAACAAGAATAAATGAAAAGGGGCAGCATGAAGTAATTCGGATAACAAAAAAGTCCGATTTTACAACTCGAAGATTTTTTCTGTCGGCATCGTTTAAAGAAGAAGATTACAGAGTCTTGGGAGACGAGTTGGTAAAAAGAGGTGGCTTTTGGCAAGTAGATATGGGAAGCATAGCAACGATTAATATTCCAAAAAATTTTGAATATGATATTGATCAGGTTATGAAAGATTTAGATTTGAGGTTAACTGAAATTGTTGATGAGTAAGTAAAAATAAAAACGCCCAAGTGAGTAAACCAATAAAAAGAAAAGAAAACCCATCCATAAAATTGCACCCCCGCAACAAAAACAAGACCCGATACGACCTAAGCGCCATGGCCAAAACCTGCCCTGCGCTCCAGGATTTTATACAGCCCAACAAGCGGGGCGAAGACTCCATCAATTTTTCCGATCCGGCTGCGGTGCGGATGCTCAACAAAGCCATTTTGCAATTTTACTACGGCATCGAATACTGGGATTTCCCAAAGGAAAATCTCTGTCCACCCATCCCAGGGAGAGCCGAGTATTTGCATCATATCGCTGACTTGCTGGGAGAAGATAACGAAGGAATTCCCATGGGTAAAAATACAATTTGTTTGGATGTGGGAACCGGGGCGAGTTGCATTTATCCGATAATCGGCGTGACGGAATACCGTTGGCATTTCATCGCCTCGGACATTGATCCCAATTCGCTTAACGCTGCTCAAAAAAATATAGACAACAATCCTTCCCTGAAAGGAAACATCATTCTAAGAAAACAAAAAAATGCTAAACATATATTTAAGGGAATTATTCAATCTAAAGACAAAATAGATATTTCAATATGTAATCCGCCTTTTCATTCTTCCCTGGAAGAAGCAACAAAGGGAACCCGCCGAAAAGTAAAAAACCTCACCGGAAAAAAACAGAAATCTCCCAAGCTGAATTTTTCTGGAAATTATAACGAACTCATATACGAAGGAGGTGAATATCAATTCATTTGCAATATGATTACAGAGAGTAAAATTTTTGCCAAACAGGTTTTGTGGTTTTCCTCCCTCGTTTCCAAAGAATCCAATCTTAAAAAAATATATAAATTCATAAAAAATAAAAAACCAGCGGACATCCAAACCCTCCCCATCCAAACGGGCAACAAATCCAGCCGGATAATTGCCTGGACGTATTTTAATGTTGCGGAAAGGAAGAAGTGGTTTGAAGAGAACCATTCTGTGTAATTCCCTGAGAATTAAAAATCAATAAATTTTATCAAAATGATAAATATTATTTCGTATATTGTAATATAATTGAAACGGAATGAACCTAATTGATATCAATACAGGTGAAAGACTTAAAGGAGTTATTGAAAAAGCTACCCAAGAGGATTTTAAAAAAATAAAAACAGGGAGGAAGTTTAGTTTCAATTGGGAAGTAGAATCTGAAAACAAAGTATATAAAATTCGATTAAAAAAAGATAAGGAGATTCTTGGGTTAATTTCCTTAGTGGATTATCCCAATGAATTTAGAATCCATATCAATTTGTTGGAGTCATCAAAAAAACAACGAGGAAAAGAAAAAAGTATATTAAATATTCCTGGCTGTTTGATTGCATTCACTTGTAAGGAGGCCTTTAAAAACGGATATGAAGGATTCGTTTCACTTACTCCTAAAACAGAATTAGTCGAATATTATAATAAAACCTACGGCTTTCTTCCAGTAGGAAACCAAATGGCAGTTTTGGAAGAAATTTCGGAATCCTTAATTATAAAATATCTGGGCGATGAAGAAGTATGAAAAAAAATATAAAGAATTAAGAAAAAAATATACAGTAGAGGAAATTGCAGAAGCGATGATGATTCCTCAGGATTTGACTCCTGAAGAGAAGGAAAAAGCGAATGAAGAATTGCGGGCGTTTAGATTTAAAATGTTAAAAGAACAAACAGAAGATAAAAGAATATATTCTGATTTGTTGAGATTTAAATATATAATAGAGGATTATATTAAAGAAAATATCTTTGATGAAGATAAAACCTTTGGAAAACATTTAGAGGAATATATCCGAATTCTAAAACGAACAAAGAAGCGATTGTCTGAGGATTTAAGTATTCATTATACGCGGCTAAGCAGGATTATTAATGACAGGGAAGAACCCAATATCGAGTTGATGTATCGCCTGGAAAAACATTCCGCAAATTTGATTCCGGCTTTGTACTGGTGGAAATTAGTGACCAGAAAGCAGGAACACATTATCAAGCAAGATAAAAAAACAAGAAAACGAGAAGCCTCAAAAGTAAAGAACGGCATCCAATTTCGGGCTTAACATTTTACCAGAAATCTACTTCCGGGCAGGCCGATCCGAAACCTTCATCGTAATCAACGCCCGAACCACTTCCACATTGTCCGTATCGCGTACAGAAACATCACATATAACTTCTTCGCAAGTATCCCAGTCCACAGCACTCAAATCACAAGTAGCCGAAAGATTCGTCTTGGCTTTTTTAATATAAGAAACCTGCATACCTACCGGAATCCACCTCCGGTGTTTCGGGATAGACGCCTCCATGCAAATCCCCGCCGCAAACTCGCAGAGGTTACAGGAAGCAATAGCATGAACCGTCTTCAGGTGGTTGTGTACGGCCCGCCTTTTTTTCATGGAGACTTTGATAAAATTAGGCCGCAATTCCTCAATCCTTGGGCGGATGGTATTGAAGTACGGAGCCATATTCGCCACTACTCTGGAGAAAATCGTTTTGCCCATTGGAAATTTACTCAGCTTTTCCTGCAACTTTAATACGCGATTCATGGTATATATTTTTGCGGAAAACTAAACAATGCTAGAGGATTCTCCAAAAGGCCGGTTGTTTTTCTTAAATTTGAACCACTTTATTAAATTTTAATAAAATGAAAAAATATATACTTTTAATCATGCTTTGTTTGCCTGTTCTCACCTGGAGCCAAAACGCCTCCTGGGAACTAGTCAAAGAAACGGATAATAATAAAGTATATACCCGCAACTCCGGCAACGACAATCTAAAGGAATTAAAAATCACGGGCACAATGAATTGTTCCCTCAACTCCTTCATGACGGCCATCTGCGATGCCACTTTTTACACGCAATGGGTGTACAAGTGCATCGAAGCAAAAATTTTCAAGGAGGTATCCAGAGATTCGCTTTACTATTATACGGTGACGGATTTTCCTTACCCATTGTCCAACCGGGATATTGTTGTCTTGTCCACTCAGGGTGTTAATGCGGTGACGGGGGAGGCCTTTTCTCACTCCATTGCTCAACCCAATAAGCTACCTTACAAGAGTGATTTGGTTAGAATAGAATTATTTGAATCCAAGTGGACGGCCAAAGAAATCGAACCTGGAAAAGTCAGTTATCAATACGTCGCAATGGCTGATCCCAATGGCAACATTCCGGTCTGGATGACCAATATGACCTTGTCCATCGGGCCTTTAAATACGATTGAAAAACTAGAAGAAATCGTTCGCTTACCGCATTTTAAAAATGCCCCACCCTTGAGTTTTTTGGCTAAGTAGAATTTTTCCAGGTCGATCTTCCTGAAGGTATAACATTATTATCCAATATAAAATACATAGATTGGAATACAGAGATCAAGCCCACTTTCCCAAACCGGCCTTTAGAATTTTTGCGTTAAGAAAATGAAATGAG
>JAHDCK010000185.1 GCA_020629915.1 Saprospiraceae bacterium | reverse complement strand
ACCAGGAATACAAAACGGTAGTCAGTGCCCAAAGCAACGTAAACATACTGATATGCGCTCCGTAAAACGGAATCTCAAAAGGCAACCAGGCAAAGACATCGAAAGAAGATAAATCCGTCGCCCAAAGGAAACTCTCCTGCCGGAAATCAATCGAAGCCGGAAAGAAACGATACAGCGCGAACCAAATTGGCATCTGTATCACCATCGGTAAACATCCTCCAAGCGGACTCACCCCGTACTCCCGATAGAGTTTCATGGTTTCCATTTGAGCCGCTTGCTTGTCATCCCCAAAGCGTTTGTTCAGTTCTGCAATACGAGGCTTCATCGCTCCCATCTTGGATTGAGAATAAAGCATTTTGTAGGTCAGCGGATACATTGCCGCTCTTACCAGTAAAGTCAGTACTAAAATGATGATTCCTGCATTCGGAATAAATCCTTTTAAAAATAAAAACAACGGACGAATAATATGGATATTCACCGTTCCGAAAATACTCCATCCGTAAGGGATAATATCCTGATAACTATCCCCATAAGCTTTTAAAATGGTGTAATCATTCGGCCCCAGATAAAATTGCATATCAAAGGAATTGCCATTAACCGGAATATTTACCTGAGAAACCAGCCGCTTGAGATCGTCCGCATCTTCCTCAAACATTTTAATATCCAAATCCGCACTGGCAAATTTGTCTTTAGCAATCAACCCCGCATTGAAAAATTGGTTGGAATGGGCGATCCACTTCACACCATTTTTAAGCTGTTCATCCGTATCCCCAGTACAAGTACAATAGGTCGGATCATCATCTGCTTCCTTGAAAAAGATGGAAGAGTAATTTCTTTCGTAGGTGTGGTTGTCCTCAATTTTATCCAGGTGATTGACCCAGTTGAGTTTGATTTCGTTAGAATTGGTCAGGACATCGTTCAACCCCTGAAAATTTAACTGGTAATCGAGGTGATACTTATTGGCTGGCAACGTATATTTTTGTTCAAAATATTTTCCGCCACCGGCATCGGCTTTGAAGCTGATGGAATTACCGGAAGGTGTCGCCGTAAAAAATAAATCTTCCGTGCTGATAGTCCCTGATGCCGATCCCCTTACGGGTAATAAATATTCAAATTTGTCTTTTTCGTCTTCGAGAAGTTTCACCAGAGATTTGGTGGGTTCGGCTCCTCTATTATTTTTTATTTTATTATATTTTTTTACAACAACTTCTTTAACCCTCGCTCCTTTATTAGAAAAAACAACTTTTATCAAATCATTTTCGAGGGTGTATTCCTGTTCTGTTCCCGAAGCTGCCTGGGAGAATCCCCCGAATTGCCCGGCGAGTTGTTGTTGCTTAACGGAATCCGGCAGTTCCTGTACCGGAGCGGTGGGAGCAGTTGTATTATTTTTTACTAAATCTAAACTATCCTGAATCAGCTCGGCTCTGGCTATGGAATCCTGAACAAATTGCTGTCTTTTCAATTCCGCTTCGGAGGGCGCATTTATATAAGTATATAACATCAGCAAAAGCCCAATCAGCAAAAACCCGGTCAATGTATTCCTGTCCATTCTTTATTCTGTATTTTAGTTGCTTTTCAAAAAGCGGTGCAAAGGTACAAATTCATTTGGTCGAATTTGTAATAAAAAGAAGCGTTTTGAGATGGGAGAACGTGTATTCCACGTATAAAACAAAAAAAACGCCCGCAAGTTTTAAAAACCTGCGGGCTAAAGTAGTGATTATATAAATGGTATTATTTCTTAGTCACTTTCACATCGATACGACGATTTTGAGCGCGACCTTCTTCTGTACTATTATCGCCAACTGGTTTTTTAGAACCAACACCTGTTGCAGCAATTCGATTTTTATCCACTCCTCGATTTACTAACTGAGCTTTTACAGAACCTGCACGAGCCATTGACAATCTTACATTCGCCTTGGCATCTCCGGTGTTGTCCGTGTGTCCTTCCAGAGCAATATGAACATTTGGATAAGCTTTCAAAATTTTTGCCAAATTGTCCAGTTGACCCATTGATTCTGCTTTCAGGGTTTCTTTACCAGTTTCAAATTTCAAATTGTCAAAAGTAAAGCTTCCGTCACCAGCCGCATCCTTCGTTCCAAGGAAATTCGCAAATTTCTCTTCAAAAGATCCTTTCGCTAACTTCAACGCTTCACCACCAGGCAATGTTATACTGCTGAAAGCATCTGCTACTGCATCAGCAGCATTCTTGGTACCCTCTACCGCTGCATCTGCTGCGTTTTTGGTTCCTTCTACCACCGTGTTCGCCGCATTTTTAGTTGTATCAACAACAGAATTTGCCGCATCGCCGGCACTACATCCTCTCATCCAGCCAAACAAAGCCAACCCAAGAAGACCTAACAATAATAATGGTAACAATTTTTTCAACATTCCGCCACCTTCTTCAGCGACTTCACGTGTTCCAGAAGCAACTCTTCTTCCTGTATCTTTTACCGTTTCAGTAGTACGAGTAACGGTTTCTTTTGCTGTATTGGATACATTAGAAGTAAAACTGTCAATTCCAAGAAGGCTTGTCAGTCCAGCTGGTGCAGCTTTAGCTACATATTCTTTCTGGCCGCTTAGCAAACTCATCAGACCAGACGCATTCAGTCCTCCTTTAGAAACTTGCTTTCCGATCATTCCCATGACAATAGGAGCAACCATGCTCATCAGGCTGGAAGAAGAAGAACGCTTCATCCCACTCAAGCTGGTTACTAAGTCGATCATGCCTCCTACTTTGTTTCCAAAAAGGCTGCTCAACATAGAACCACCGGAATTAACCAGGTTGTTGGAAGCAGATCCTCCGCCAAAAAGCGAGCCGATGTTATTCATGATGCCGCCATCGTGTCCACCGGAAGAAATCATATCCAATAATCCGGCTGCACCGCTGTTGGTTGATCCTTTTTGTATCAATCCACCGAGTAAGGAAGGTAAAATTCCGTCCATCCCTTTTTGGGTAGCGGCTTCAGATTCTCCCAGGAAAGAACTGGCTTGTTTAATAACAGAACTACCAAGTTGTCCTTGTAAAAGTTCTAATAAATTTACAGACATAGTGTTAAAGGTTTAAATTTAAAATAGGAAAAAAATAATAGTTTGAGTTGGATTATACTTTAGTGTAATAGATAAAATGCAAATTCGCATTTCCTAACGGTTTGACGGCTTTTTAGAATTGGGTCACATTATTTTTATAAAAATTCGTGACCGGGTTTTATTCATTTAGAATAAATATTTCCCAAGTTTGTATAAATTTGGCTGGAAATTGCTTTGAATCTAGTATATTTCTACCTGACAGTTACAAATACATTATAATAAAATAAATTTTCATTGGGTTTTCTTCCGGATTTAAATTATCTCTATTTAGCTATCTTCATTGGATTGACGTTGGTGGCCTACTTTTCATTGACCAAAGGGAATTTTCCAAAACCTACGCGGTACCGACAATGGCTCAGTCCGATCTTGGCATTGGTAGCTACTTTCATTGCCGGGTATTATTATTTTTATGATGAGCATTTGAATCTTTTCAAATTTTGGGAAGACCTCATAAAGGGTTACGGTTTACGTCTCCCGCCTATCAATCTGGTGACGAAAGAATTGTTGTTTGCCTTTCAGGTCGTTTTGATTTTTGCTACTGTAAAAATGACAGTCAACCAATTTATATTTAAAAGAAGTAAATATCAATCGAACTATCTCCCCTCACTGCCCGATCCCGAAGGCAAAAGCAAACCCGATTACGGTTATTATGTCAATGGTGCTCAGTACATTCTCTTAAGACAAGGCTGGGAATTTATTCGATTATTTTTTGGGCTGTGCCTGGTATTAGGATTGCTTATATATGCTGTAAGTATTTATTTCGGTTCGGAAGATATGACTTTTCCTCCTGCTTTGTTTTTGTTGCCGGTGATGGTTTTGGCAGAGGTCTGGTGGTTTTTGGAGGGACCAAAAAATGTTTTTGAAACGGAGGAAGATACTATCAAGGGCACTGGCCCGAATATCCAAAACATGATTTCCTTCCGGCGACTGTGGGAAACGTATCAGCATATCTGGGGCAGAGACAAATTACTCCTCGCCTGGCACAAGAGCCACACCAAAACATTCGAAAATCCGCAGCCCATTGAAAAAATGGACATTGAAGATGCCAAGGCACTGGCTCTAAATGGTTTTCCCCTGTCCGAAACCCAATATCAAATTTTTTCCGATATTTATAATCAAAAAGATGTTATAATAAAAAGTATCCGATATGAAGAACTCGCTCCGGTGCTTTTTGCCGGGCTCCTGAGAAAGCTCCTCAATGGTAAGCATATTTTAATATTAATTCCAAAAATATATTTTGCTAATAAAGATTACCATGAAGAGGTCGTGCGCTGGATAAGGAAATGGCTGCAACAACTCACAGGCAGTGATGTCTTTTGGGCGATACAATCCTACGACCGGACGATGCGGGGAAAACTGGAAGCAAAAATCGTTGTCAGTTCTGCGGAAGAATTGCTGGAACACGGTGCGGTAAAATACGAATGGTTTAATAACCTTCAAACGGTTGTTTTCTTTTATGGAGCAAAAACTTTTGCAGCAGCACCTTCGAGTAGTAATATTTTATTTAATATATTAAAAGAAAAAAATCCTACTATACAAAGCATTGTCCTTACGGATAACCGCAGGGACATTCAACCCTCCGTAAAGCGTAACCTGGAGATCCGCCCGGAGATCCGGGAATGGCGCATCCTTACCTCAGAACCTTCTGAATTGTATTTGCTTTTCTGGAAAGAGGAAGGTCCAAATATATTTCAAAATAATATTCTAAAAGGAGACATAGAAGCATTCCTGGGCGCAGAGGCTGCGCTTGCCCTTCCCGCCTGGCAGGAAAACCTGGACCACATCGAACTGGTGCAACAGGATCATACGCCTTACTACGAATGTCTGGAAGAAGTAAAAAATAACAAGGACAGATTGCTGGATAATCACCTGAATGCTCAGTTGATGCAGGGCAATATCCATGATAAGATTATATGTAATGATTATCATATTTTTACAAAATCAAAGGAAGCAGGTTTTTTTATAGCAAGGGATTCCGAATATAATTTAGTGACTTGTTTAGAAAAATGGAGCTCCTATTCCCGAAACATGGGATTTTTAAATATTGTAAGTCCTCCTTATGTCTTGCGGGAATATTTCATGGACAACCTTCCCTACTTCCAGGGGTCTCCTATTCCGGCTTTTACTTCCTTCCTGATGTCCGGGCGGTTTTCCATTGCGATGACTTTACTAGAACAATTGGTTCATTTAGAATTAACAGAAAGTCAAATTAAACATATATTAAAACAAGCAGACATCGAAGTAACGACCGTTCGGCAAACACTGGAAAAATTATTCCGGGCAGCTTTTAATATTGATTTGCAAAGTGGGGAGTTTTTAAGTAAACGAAAGGCGGAAGTTTTCTCCGAACTCAATAATAATTACGAAACTGTATATTATTATTCTTTAAATCCGTCTATTAAAAATCAGATGGAATTGCAGTTTGTACAAAACGTGGAAATCGGAGAACAATATCAAAGAAACGTATTGAAAATATATCCGTATGATTTGTTGTTCCAAAATTATCTGCCGGGGCAATATCATTCCTTCCACGGGCGCATGTACGAAATTGAGGAATACGATCCGCAAAATCGCTTCCTCCGCACCAATAATGTCAATCCGTCCAATATCCTTTCCTATCGCCCGGATTTGACCGTGCATTTGAAAACTATCAATCCGCCACAGTCGGCGGCCTATACCATTCATCCGCAAGACGGCTTGTCGCTTTCCCTTTGCGAATCGCGTTTTGAGGTAGAAACGAACGGTTTCTTTTCCTTTATCACAGGCATACATTTAAAAAATGTAAATTATGATTTTGCCTATCAGTCTTTAAATAAGCAGAAAGTTCCTATAAGAAAATATCACTTAGGTCGAGTACTAACCATAGATATTCAAACTAAACTAAGGATAAATATTCCACAGGTTGGTGCAACGCTTACTGTCTTACTTAAAGAAGTTTTATATACGTTATTTCCGGATTCTCATCAGTATCTCATCGTTACTTGTCCTACGAATGAGGGCATTTTAAAAAACAGGTTCGCGCAGTTATTCCCCAATTTGGTATTAAGTGAAATGGCCAAACAATCCTCTTCTGCCCCTTTGCAATTTTACCTTTTTGAAGATGCGCATCAGGATCTGGGATTGGTACACCGGGTTTACAAGGACTGGAAAGTGATTCTTTCTGTACTGGAAGATTACCTGGATTGGTTATTGACGGCAGAAAAAAAATCAAAGCAGGACGATTTCAAACCTTTACGACCGGGAGAATACAGAAAATCGGAACTCAACAAAACTGCTTTTTTAAAATATGGATTTAAAGAATATCCTGAATTCTTAAATCTTCCACACACCCAACGCCTTTTAAAATCTATTATAGGTGAAAATAATCTACATCGGGAGCGAACGGATTTCCGTACAGGGAAAAAATTCCGGTCGAAGGGATCGGATGCCGCCGGAGCCGGAATGCACCAATGTGATTTTTGCGGCAAGCAATACCCTTCTACCCTTCTAGAGAAATTTCTGGATGGAAGAGAACGCTGCAAAAACTGCAAGGCGACGGGAGTAGATTCACCGGAGCAATTAAAAGCTCTCTACCTCGAATCCCTGAATTACTTCAGAAGCATGAAAATCAATCTCATAAGTGGAATTGATATTCATTTTCAGGATACGGATGTCATCCAGGAGAAAAACGGTGGCGTTTTCCGACCTACTCCGGAGTTTGATCCCAGGGCAATTGGCCTGGCTGTTCAGAAAGGAAGTGCCTACAGCATCTGGATAGAGAACGGTCAACCAAGGCATAAAACGATTTCTACCATCGTTCACGAGTTGACTCATATTTGGCAATATACTAATTTGAAATATCGCCAAATGGAAAAGGATTACGGGAAGTTGTTGATAGAAGGACATACAACCTGGACGGAGATAGATTTTTTAAATAAAAATAAATTATCTCCTGAATATGTGGAAAGTTTGAAAAATCAACAGAACGAATATGGAGAGGGTTATAAGCTCGTGGTAAAACTCCTTCAGGAAAATCCTGAATTTAAAAAGAATCCGTTCTTGATGTTGAAGACGCGGTATGGGCTTTAGGAAGATCAAATCCGTCATAGAAAAGTCAGGAAAAAACAAGTTTTCAACAAAAATCCGGAAATTAGTGACAGCAATAGGCGATATTCGTCTTATCAGCATATCAAAACCACCAATACTATGAAATACCTCATGTTAATTATCGGAATAACTTCCGTACTGTTTTTATCAGGTCAGGAAGTAGCCGATAATTCACCGACCCTACATACCAACGCTATAGAATGGGTTAATACTGATTTTGATTGTGGAAAAATCGATCAAAACAAACCCTTTCACAGCAATTTTATATTTAAAAATATAAGTGATAAGCCCGTTGTGATAATGGAGGCGAAAAGCACTTGTAGTTGTACTAAAACAAAATTCCCTGAATATCCTATTCTACCCGGACAAACGGGATATATCAGTGCTACCTATGATGCATCGCACATCGGCCCTTTTTCAAAAACAATCACCGTCCTAACCGATTCAGATGACGATCCTAAAATTCTTTACCTGACTGGTGAGGTTATTTTAAGATTCTAGCAAAAAAATGTATATTTATCCATACAGCAAACCTGAACTGAATTTTCTGTTCAGGTTTTTTTGTTACTCTAACCCGCTTTTCTTGTCCAATTATTGAAACTAAAACCATACGTTATGAAAAAGGTCAATATAAAACACCTAACCCGTCTTTTATTATTGGTAGCTATATCCTTTATAGCCAATTCCTGCGCACGCAATCCGGTAACGGGCAAACGCGACTTCATGCTTATGTCTGAAAAACGGGAAGTAGCAATGGGTAAACAATCCGACCCAGCTATTCAGGCCAGTTTTGGTGTATATAAAAATGCCAGACTACAAACCTTTATCCATTCCAAGGGACAAAGCATGGCCCGTATTTCTCATCGAAACAATATACGGTATGAATTCAAGGTGCTGGATTCTCCGGTCGTCAATGCCTTTGCCGTTCCGGGTGGATATGTTTATTTTACAAGGGGCATTTTGGCGCATTTTAATAATGAAGCAGAATTTGCAGGTGTTCTTGGGCATGAAATCGGGCATATCACCGCTCGTCACTCGGCCAAGCAATACAGCAAATCCATCGTTGCCCAGGTTGGTCTGATTGCCGGAATGGTATTATCCCCTCAATTTGCACAGTATGGCGAATTAGCTTCACAGGGATTGGGATTGTTATTTTTAAAATTCGGACGAGATGCCGAAAGTCAATCAGATAGATTAGGCGTAGAATATTCTACAAAAATTGGATACGACTCCAAGGAAATGGCTTCCTTCTTCCATACACTCAATCGCCTTTCTTCTAAAAGTGGTGCAGGTGAAATGCCAACATTTTTATCTACTCACCCCCATCCATTGGATCGTTTTGAGAAGGTTGGAGAATTGACGAAGGAATGGCAATCTAAGTTTCCCAAAAAGAAATTTCATATCAATCGAAATTCTTATTTGAAAATGATTGATGGATTATTATATGGAGAAGATCCCAAGCAAGGGTATGTAGAAAGGAATGTATTTTATCATCCTGATTTGAAATTTCAATTTCCGGTTCCCAATCAATGGCGTTTGCAAAACTCTCCTCAGCAGGTTCAGATGGGACCAAAAACTCAGGACGCTGCAATCATTTTCTCTCTGGCTCAGGAAAAAAGTCTGGGAGAAGCTGCCGGGAAATTCGTTCAGCAAACTCAGTTGAAAGTCAGAAATTCAGGCGATACTCAAGTGAATGGATTGAGAACCAAATGGGTCGTCGGAGATTATCAGGATATGACGATTTTGACTTATTTTATAAATTATAATAATAAAATATATAAATTTCACGGCCTGGCCAAAATAGCAGATTACCGAAAGCACCAACGGACTTTTGAAACGACCTTCAAGGCGTTTAATAAACTTACGGATCAAAGTAAAATCAACGTGATGCCGGAAAGAATCAAAATCGAAACCGCAACTTCCAGCACAACACTTGGCGCGGAATTGAAAAAACACAAAATTGATTCTAAGCGTCATAATGAACTGGCTATTCTCAACGGAATGGAATTGAGTTCAAAACTAAAGTCCGGGACGCTTTATAAAATTGTAGAAAAGAAAAAAAAATTATTTATAAAAAACAAATCAATCAGGTTGAGTTTCTTTTGAACTCAACCTGATTGATT
>JAHDCK010000184.1 GCA_020629915.1 Saprospiraceae bacterium | reverse complement strand
TTGTAAAAATGCATTTATTGTAAATATTTAAATTGTATCAGCAATGAATTTTTTTCTTTAAAATTCCAGATTAGCTTTGCAAAAAAATGAGGAAATGAACGTTCAAAAATTAAAAGAATATATTTCTACATATAAAAATTTTCTGAAAAAAGATCGGGAACTTAAGGAAATGTACAAATGGGAAACCCTAAAAATATTCCAGAAGAACTGGGATATCGAAGCACCAGATTTTGGAAAAATGTACGATGCCTGCCTTCAAAATTCTACTACGAAAAGACTGTGGAAAAAAGAAAGTTGGTTCCCGAAAGAAATGATGATGAAGTTGATTGCTATTGATCCCGAATTTGCCCGTCGGATGTTTCGGAGTTTATTCGATGAGGAGAAGGAAGTAGCCGGACGGATTTCGAGATTCAAATTTGGGGCAGATGAATTATTGGCAGATTATAAAAAAGTATATAAAAATTCTATAGAAAATAATCACTTTCACGACGATAGTTCCATTCTGTATTTTTATCTCACTTGTCGCTTCCCGGAAAAATATACCTTTTTTACGTATAATACTTTTGTAAAAACCGTTGAGCGATTAGGCGTTTTGGATTTACCTGCCGTTTATGATTTAGAACGCTTTGGGAAACTGACAAATATTTTAAATACATTTGTAAAAAAAGACACAGAACTTTTAGAATTGCACCAAAGCAAACGCAACCCCGAAATTCATTTTACAGGAGACAGTCGTTTAATCGTACATGATTTTTATCAATATGTCGGGCAGTAATTTATCTATGCAAATAAGACATGCCTAAAACGGCACCACTTTCAGGAAGTTTCGCCTCCTGATTGGGAGGTGATTTTTTCTGAGGAGAATTTTTAGGAATGGGTTTATAATCAGGAATAACTTTATACGTTTCGGTATTAATTTTTACAGGAGTCTTATTTTGCAAAGAATCATTTTTTGGGCAGGGTTTATTCAACTTAGCTTTTTTTAGACTATCCTGTTTTGCTAACCTTGCCATTTCCAACTCACAGGGCAGGCCAAAATCATCAAAGCCTGTCAAAGAAAAATTTACCATTTTTCCACTATGACTTTTGTGAGCGATTTTTTTAGTTTGTGCCTGAGCAGTCAGTCCAAAAAATAAAAGGGGAAGTAAAAATAAAATTTTGGTTTTCATCGTATATTTATTGTAAAGTAAATTAAATGTCTACAAAATCAAATATAATTAATATTTATTTATTTGTGTTCAGGTGGCTGATTATTTTTGTATTGTTTTTTATTTTCACCAGCCCATTCGACCAACCGTTTATCCCTGCCTCCCATCAATGGCTTCAACCGGTGTTAAATCCTTTGATTGATTTGATTGGGAAATTGTTTAATATAAAATATGAATTTTCCAAAGACTTAGCTTCGGACTCCACCAGTTGGTATCTGCTAGGATTTTTCTGGATCATCCTTTCCGGGATGATAAGTGTGTGTTGGAGCTTTTTCGAGAAGAAAAATTACCACTATAACTGGCTGTTTGGATGTTTTATTGTGGGAATAAGTTATTATTTATCATTGGCTTTGGGAACTTATGGTTTATCGAAGGTTTTTAAGCATCAGTTTTACCTTGCAGAGCCGAATCTTTTATACACACCACTTGGAGAAATTTCCCCTGATTTACTGTTTTGGACTTCTATGGGAACCTCACATTCCTACAATATATTTATGGGTGGACTAGAATGTTTTGCTGCCTGTCTTTTACTTTTTAGAAAAACCAGATTTTGGGGCGGGGTAGTGGCTCTTGGGGTTCTGAGTAATATTCTAGCGATTAATTTTTGTTTTGATATTTCTGTAAAATTATATAGTTCTTTTTTGCTTTTATTGAGCATTTTAATTGTCCTTGGGCATTCAGGTAGTACTGATTTTGATATTTTATATAAAATAAAACCTGGAATTGCCTTAAAAGAGTTCTATGGAAAATATTTTAATAAAACTATTTATAGAATATTAAAAATTGGAATTATTGGATTTCTGGTCCTCAATTTATTTTATCCCTATTACTACACCGGAAACTATAATGATGATGCCGCACCTCGGCCTGCTTTTCACGGGGCGTATGATATTCCGGTTTTTATTATAAATGGAGACACCATTCCTTCCTTGCTGACGGATCAACGAAGATGGAAAAAAGCCTTCGTGCATCGTCGGGGATATTTTATCATCCAGGCCATGAATGACCAAATGAAAGATTACAAATTTGAGGCAGATACCATCCGGAAAATTTGGATATTAGAAGACTATACCAATGGAGTAAAGATTGATTTTAATTATAAGAAAATAAATGAAGACGAAATCCTACTGGAAAGAATTACTTCAAAGGATTCTATTAAAATTTATTTAAATAAAATCAATATTGAGCAACTGCCGATCCGGCAAAAGGATTTCCACTGGACGATTGATACCTATAATTGATAACTTATTCTGAAGAACTCATCGTTCGCTTAACCGATTCCTGCCAACCCTCATATTTTTCCTGGCGAGTGGATTCAGACATTTCCGGTTGAAAAGCATGATTCAACTGCCATTGATTTTTTATATCTTCCAATTTCCAAAAACCAGTTGCCAACCCTGCGAGATAAGCCGCCCCCAATGCCGTTGTCTCGATAATTTTCGGTCGTTCCACAGGCGTTCCCAAAATATCTGCTTGAAACTGCATCAACAAATTATTAGCACAGGCTCCGCCATCCACCCGTAGTTTTTGCAAGGCAATCCCTGCATCTTTTTCCATTGCATTTAGGACATCTTTGGTTTGATAAGCGAGAGATTCCAGGGTCGCACGGATGATATGCGCCTTGGTCGTTCCCCTCGTCAATCCGAAAATCGCACCCCGTGCATACATGTCCCAATAGGGCGCACCCAGCCCAGCAAAGGCCGGAACCACATAAACCCCTTCCGTGCTTTCCACCTTCATTGCAAAGTACTCGGAGTCCGGTGCTTCATCCAAAATTTTCAGCCCGTCCCGCAACCACTGAATAGCGGCTCCTGCAATGAAAACCGACCCCTCCAAGGCATAATAAACTTTTCCATTCAGTCCCCAAGCCAGGGTCGTCAGCAAACCATTTTTTGACAAAACGGATTCCGTTCCGGTATTCATCAACATAAAACATCCTGTTCCGTAGGTGTTTTTGGCCATACCCGGCTGGTGGCAGGCTTGCCCGAAAAGAGCTGCTTGTTGATCCCCGGCAATCCCACAAATTGGGATCGCTTCTCCAAGCAATTCCGGCAGGGTAGAGCCGTAGTTTTCACTGGAAGGCTTGACCTCCGGTAAAACAGATTTAGGAATGTCTAATTCTTTTAATAAAAATTCATCCCATTCCAATTTTTGAATATTATATACCAATGTTCTGGATGCGTTGCTGTAATCTGTCAGGTGACATTTTCCCCCAGTGAGCTTCCAGACGATCCAGGTATCCATCGTCCCAAAAAGGATATTTCCTTTTTCGGCTTCTTCTTTTACTCCTTCAACATTTTCCAGCAACCATTTTATTTTCGTACCTGAGAAATAAGCATCTATAACCAGTCCGGTATTTTCTCGTATATAAGATTCTAAATTTTTATTTTTTAAATCATCACAAATAGGAGCTGTCCGTCTGTCTTGCCAAACGATGGCATTGTGAATTGGTTGTCCGGTTTCTTTATTCCAGAGCAGGGTGGTTTCTCTTTGGTTGGTGATTCCTATAGAATTTATCTGATCGGGACGTATATTATTTTTTTGCAAAACCTCCTGAGCGACCTTGAGTTGGGTTTCCCAAATTTCCAATGCGTTGTGTTCTACCCATCCGGGCTTCGGGAAAATCTGGGTGAACTCTTTTTGAGCTACGCCACATATATTTGCATTTTTGTCAAATAAAATAGCACGGCAACTGGTTGTTCCCTGATCGAGGGCAAGAATATATTTCATGGTTTTAATGATAAAATAAATATTAAAAATTAGAATATTGCACTATTGTATCATTAAAAAATTACTTAGCAGGCGGGTCAGCCATCAAGGTAAACTCCCGGGTCACCGGGTTCAAAGGCGCATCTACTTTTTTGCCATCGCTATCAACGAGTGTCAGTTGAATGGTATTTTTACCCATAGGTAATCCTTCTATGTAATAAGGTTGCCAGGAATCCAACAAATGAGCTTCTCCATTGATCCTTGCTTGAACTTTATAACCTTTATCCTTCAGGTCTGTATTCACCAGGAAGAAATCAAGCATGACTTTTTCTGTATCTTTTCCGGTATAAGTTCCCTTCGGACGACTGTAAAACAACATCGGATCATCCACTTTGAAACTCGCCCCAATCGTTTTGTCTTTTATACTGACCTTTACGGCAACATGAGCATTTTCTGTTTTGATAGACTCGTGGTAGGAGCGGGACAAAAACGCCAGAATATAATGCGATCCATTCTCCACATCATGGGCAAAATCAGCGGTGTATTTTGCGGCGTAGGGTTTATCATCCACAATCAAATGAATGTGTTGACCCTTAGCAGAATTGGCGCACATTTTTTGGGGTGCATCATCTGTTTGGCTTCCCAGTTCGTAATTTTGAACATCAAAACTAAACTGCCCCTTTGTATACCCAAAAGAGGCAATCGTAGCATCCGGAAATTCAGCCGAAGGCTCGAAAGCGGTTAGCGTATATTTTTTTGGACTGTTGGGATCAGTGGGTACAGGCTGCTCACTTGTTTGGGTAGAATTGCTGCAAGCAGATAAAATCAAAGTCAGGGTAAAAAACAAGAGGGTGAATCTCATGGTAAAATGGTTTAACTTTAGGAATAATTTTCGGACAAAGATAAATCCCTTTGCCCCGAAATGTTGTTAATTTTAATAATTCTTTCAAAGAAAGGTTTAAAAAATGAGTAAAAATACAATAGAATTGAAGGTGGATGGGATGACTTGCAATCACTGCGCCCAGAGCGTCCATAAGTTTTTGGAGCGCAAAGGTCTGGAAGATGTGGTCGTGAATTTCGCAACTAAGGAGGTTCGCTTCAAGCCCGGAGGTTCAATAATTGGTTTAGCTGATATAAAAAAAGGCATTGAAAAACTGGGTTTTACCATTCTGGAAGCAGAAGCACCCGAACCTTTTTGGACATTGGAGAAGAAATTGTTCATCGCTGCTTTTTTTACCTTGCCCCTTTTTCTCAATCACATGGGAATGATGTTCGGATTGCATGTAGAATGGCTGCATAATTATTGGGTGCAATTCGCTATTTGCCTGCCTGTTTTTTTGATTGGAATTTTTCACTTCGGAGTAAGTGCCTGGCATTCCGTCCGTAGCGGTTCGCCGAATATGGACGTTTTGATTTTTACGGGGAGTACAGCAGCGTTTATTTATAGTTTGATTGGAACATTTTTGCAGGAGGAAAATTATATCTTTTATGAAACGGCGGCGATGATCATCACGCTTGTGCTGCTTGGAAATTACCTGGAAAAAAGAGCTGTTCGGCAAACCACCAGCGCAGTGGAAGCATTGACGAAACTGAAGGTGGAAGAAGCTAAAATGAAGGTCGGGGACGACTGGAAAAAAGTCAAAGTTTCTGAATTAAATGTAGGCGATATTTTACAAGTCAATGAAGGCGATAAAATTCCGGTGGATGGTGAAGTAATCCAGGGCAATGCCTGGGTGGACGAGTCGATGATCTCCGGCGAAAGCCGTCCGGTAGAAAAAAATATACGAACAAATGTAATTGGTGCGACTATCGTTCAGCAAGGTAATCTTCAAATGAAGGTGACCAAAATTGGTCAGGATACGGTTTTGAGTCAAATCATCGATCTGGTAAAATCAGCCCAATCCGATAAACCGGAATTACAGCGTCTTGGGGATCAAATTTCGGCCATTTTTGTCCCGGCTGTTTTATTGATTTCTTTGTTGACATTTTTGTTGTCTTATTTTTTATTTGATATTTCTTTTCAAAATGCGTTGATGAATAGTATTGCCGTTCTCGTAATTTCATGTCCTTGTGCAATGGGGCTGGCTACCCCAACTGCGGTGATGGTCGGCGTAGGAAAATTAGCGAAAGAAGGAATTATTGTAAAAGGAGGAAGTACAATAGAGCAATTTTCTAATATAAAAAATATTATTTTTGATAAAACAGGGACGCTAACAACCGGAGAGTTTAAATTAAATCATATTCATTTTAATGGTAATGACAATGAAATTGCCGGGATAATAATTGCAATGGAAAAAATCTCTTCTCATCCTATTGCTCAAAGTTTAGAATTGGAATTAAAGCAAAAATTTCCCAATTATATTCCTTTTAATTTTATAAAAATAAATGAAATGAAAGGAAATGGAATTCAGGGGGAAGATGCTGAGGGAAATCAATATCGCCTGGGAAAAGCCATCTGGGTTTCTGGCGGAAAAGAAGAAGGAAAGGAAATTCTACTCAGCAAAAACGAAAAAATTCTGGCGCGAATGGACATTGGAGATTCCGTAAAATCCACCACGGCTAGTGCACTGAAAAAATTATCTAACGATAATATGAATCTCATTCTACTTAGCGGCGATCAAAAAGAAAAGGTCAAAGATTTCGCCAATCAATCAGGTATCCAAACCTATTACGGCGGACAAGTTCCGGAGGATAAATTACATATTGTAGAAAAATATACAAAAAATGCTCCTACCGCTATGGTTGGAGATGGCATCAATGATGCTCCGGCTTTATCCAAAGCTACTGTTGGGATTTCCGTAGGAGGTGCTTCACAAATCGCTGTCCAATCTGCTCAGATGGTTCTGCTAAAGGACGATTTGAATTTATTGGATCGGGCTTTTAAAATTTGTAAGGCGACCGTGCAAACTATCCGGCAAAACCTTTTTTGGGCTTTTTCCTATAATATCATTGCTATTCCGCTAGCCGCCCTGGGATTTTTGAATCCTATGTGGGGAGCGTTGTTTATGGCTTTCTCGGATATTGTCGTGATTGGAAATTCATTGAGATTGAAAGGGCGAAAAGTTTAATTCATGGAGGCGATTAAGGACGCTATTAAAAATTTATATGAAATTTTTGCTCTGTATACAACGGAGGGCATTCATCACTGTGATTGTGGTTGTATTGATTTAGAAGATGTCAAAAAATTGCATTCCAAACCACTTCCCCAACTGGAAGAAGATGATCTGGTTTCTTATCACGGAAGTGCGTTGCATACCTGGGGAGAGGTGAAACACTACAAGCATTTTTTGCCCAGGGTTTTAGAACTGAAAGGATTAAACAGGAAGAATCCTTTTTTAAATTTGGATGAAATTTATTATAAATTAGTAGATGCAAAGTGGCAGGAATGGCCCGAAAAGGAGCAGGAAGCCATCCGTAGATTTGCATTGGAAGATTGGAAGCATTTTATAAAAAAAGAAGTAAGGGGAGTCGGTGATTTTAAATTAAAATATTTTGAATGTTTTTTTGATAAAGAGATGGTTGTGACGCTTTGGGAGCAACGGAATAATTCGGATGGACTCAGAGATTTTGTCAACTATTTTTATTATCACGGAATAAGTTTGCTAAATGATTCCCGGACAGAAGATAATCATGTTGTATATGAGTTGATACATTTTATAAAAAAAGAAACCTCGTTTCTGTCCATTTTAGAAGAAACTTTTTTTGAATTTGAAGAAATTGACCCTGCGTATGCCCAACTGGTATCGGTAGTCCTTCAGCGCATTGAATTTGAAATCAAAAAGATCTCTGAATTTCCTCCCAAATAGGTGGGTAGTTTCCATAAAGGATTGTATTTTTACGCCTTAATTAAAAAATTATGTCCAGAATAATCACATTAAGAGATGCCCTTCGGGAAGCTATGTCCGAGGAAATGCGCCGGGACGAAAACGTCCTGCTCATGGGGGAGGAAGTTGCCCAATACAACGGAGCCTATAAGGTAAGTAAAGGTATGTTGGATGAATTCGGAGCCAAACGAGTGATTGACACACCGATTGCCGAACTGGGTTTTGCCGGGATTGGCGTCGGTGCAGCTCTGAATGGTTTGCGCCCCATCGTCGAATTTATGACCTGGAATTTTGCGGTACTCGCCTTCGATCAAATTGTCAACGGAGCCGCCAAGTATTTGCACATGAGTGCGGGGCAATACAATTGCCCGATTGTTTTCCGGGGACCATCTGGTGCAGCGGGACAACTGGCACAGCAGCACTCCCAGACTTTCGAGTCATGGATGGCTAACGTCCCCGGTGTCAAAGTGGTTTCCACTACCGATCCCTACGATGCCAAAGGATTGATGAAATCCGCTATTCGGGATGATGATCCGGTATGTTTTATGGAATCTGAGGTAGCTTATGCCGACAAGGGCGAAGTGCCGGAAGAAGAATATTTGATTCCGCTGGGTTTGGCCGATATAAAACGCTATGGCGATGATGTGACCATTGTTTCTTATAATAAAATGATGAAGGTGGCGATGTCCGCAGCAGAGGAACTGGCAAAGGATGGCATTTCTGCCGAAGTGGTGGATTTGAGAACCATCCGACCGATGGATTATGATACCATTATTAATTCGGTCAAGAAAACAAATCGACTGGTAGTGGTGGATGAGTCCTGGCCATTTGCCGGAGTGTCTTCTGAGATTTCGCATCAGGTTCAGCGTTATGCGTTTGATTATTTGGATGCACCGATTGTGCGTGTGAATGCAAAGGATACTTCTTTGGGGTATTCCAGTGTTTATGTGGAGGAGTACTTGCCCAATCCAAAGCGAGTGATTGAAGCAGTGAAGCAAGCTATGTATGTGTAATTTTATATTATAATAAAATATTTAATGCCTTGTTCTTTTTTAGGATAGGGCATTTTTTATAAGTAGAACAAGCTTATTGGTTTTAAAAAAATAACCGACGAAAATAAAACTATAAATTATTAAACAAAAACATATAATGATTTGTCATTTCGAGGCTTGCCGAGAAATCTTCTCTACGAGGCAAAGAACAAAGGCTCCCTGTTTAAACTTTGGAGTTTTCTTAGGAATCAGCTTTCCATTTCCTAGAGAAGATTTCTCCTATCGTCGAAATGACAACTCTATTTTTTTGTTTTTCAAAGTTCGGCGGTTATTTATTTAAGTTCAATTAGTTTGTTGCTGCGAGATGTGGTCAAGAAAAGTACAACAAACTAAGCAACTAATCAAATTAAATCAAATAATACTTTGTCATCTCGAACGAAGTGAGGAATGACAAATCTATTTTTTTGTTTTTCAAAAGTTTGGAGATCAATATTTCAAGTTCAACACCCTTGTTCTACTTTTTCTTATAAATATAAATTAATTTTGATAAAAGAAATAACCGCATTAATTCAAAAAGAACTCCTCCTTGAATGGCGGC
>JAHDCK010000183.1:6600-9355 GCA_020629915.1 Saprospiraceae bacterium | reverse complement strand
TAATTATTTAAGTTCAATTAACCGCCTCCGCATAAGGAAGGAGGGCTGTAGAACTACGGCGGTTAAAACCGCCGATACAACAGGAAATTTCCTTAATTTTACATTCTAATAAAGAACAAAATAAAAATATGTTTCCAGAATACGATGTGATTGTAGTGGGTGGCGGACACGCCGGATGTGAAGCAGCCGTGGCTGCTGCCAATCTGGGTTCAAAGGTCATGCTGGCAACGATGAATATGCAAACCATCGCTCAAATGTCCTGCAACCCGGCGATGGGTGGCGTGGCCAAGGGGCAAATCGTTCGGGAAGTGGATGCGCTTGGTGGGTACTCTGGCATTGTTACAGATCACACCATGATCCAGTTTCGGATGCTAAACCGCTCCAAGGGACCCGCCATGTGGAGTCCTCGTGCCCAGAGTGACCGGATGCTTTTCGCCCAGAAGTGGCGGATGCTTTTAGAAGCGCATCCCAATGTGGATTTTTGGCAGGAGATGGTCAAGGGCATCGTGGTGAAGGACGGGCGAGTGGTTGGTGTGCGCACCGGGATGGGTTTGGAAATTCCAGCCAAATCCGTCGTACTGACGAATGGTACTTTTTTAAATGGATTAATTCATATAGGAGAAAAACAATTTGGTGGAGGCCGTGCCGGAGAAAAAGCAGCGACAGGAATTACAGAACAACTCCTTGAATTGGGTTTTGAATCGGGTAGAATGAAGACGGGAACACCGCCGCGAGTGGATGGCCGAAGCCTGGATTGGGATGCGATGGAGTTGCAGCCGGGCGATGAAAAGCCGGGGAAGTTTTCCTACACGGATACGCCAAAGATGGCGAAGCAGCGACCTTGTCATGTGACTTATACGAATAAGAAGGTTCACGATATGTTGAAGACGGGCTTTGAACGCTCACCGATGTTTAACGGGCGGATTCGAGGATTAGGGCCGAGGTATTGTCCTTCTATAGAAGATAAAATTGATCGCTTTGCGGATCGGGATCGGCATCAGTTGTTTGTAGAACCGGAAGGCTGGGATACGATTGAAGTCTATGTCAATGGCTTTTCGTCTTCGCTTCCGGAGGATGTGCAGTTCGAAGCGATGCGCCTGATTCCGGGATTTGAAAATGCGAAAATGTTCCGGCCGGGTTATGCAATTGAGTATGATTATTTTCCGCCGGTGCAATTGCGATCTTCCCTGGAAACCCGCCTGGTAAAAAATCTCTTTTTCGCCGGACAAATCAACGGGACGACGGGTTATGAGGAAGCAGCTTGCCAGGGGTTGATGGCGGGATTCAACGCCCACCTTGCCGTAGCAGAGGAGGAGCCGTTTATCCTTGAACGCTCGGAGGCTTACATCGGTGTGCTTATTGATGACCTGGTGACGAAGGGGACGGAAGAGCCGTATCGCATGTTTACCTCGCGGGCGGAGTACCGGATTTTGCTTCGGCAGGATAATGCGGATATTCGCCTGACTCCCATTGCGGAAAAGATGGGGGTAAAGGATATGGCGCAGCGGATGGAAAAGGTACAGACCAAGCAGGAAGCAGCGAAGGAAATTGAAAAATATTTTAAAAATACAAGTGCCGATCCGAATCTGGTGAATGGCTATTTGGAATCTGTAGGTTCCAAGCCTTTGTCGCAGAAAGTGAAGTTGCGGCAGGTATTGGTTCGTCCTCATGTTTCGATTGAAGGACTTCGAGGTGTGATGCCGGAATTGGATAATATTTTAAATAATTATATCAATGAAAATATAGAATATGCGGAGGTGGAAATGAAATATGCCGGATACATTACCAAGGAGCAGGAAATGGTGGACAAGATGAATCGGTTGGAATCTGTTCGCTTGTATGAAAATTTTGATTATGCGTCTGTGACGGCTCTCTCTGCCGAGGCCCGGGAAAAACTCGCCCGACTAAAGCCCCGCACGATTGGTCAGGCAAGTCGGATTAGCGGGGTGTCGCCTTCGGATATTTCGGTTTTGCTGGTTCATGTTGGGAGGTAGTTTTCAATGGTGCAATGGTGCAATAGCGGTATTTATAATATTTTAATTTTTTAAATGAAAAAACACTGGAAAATTTTGGCAGAGCGGGATGTGTCTCCTAGTAAATGGTTTCCGGTGGTGCAGCATATTGTAGAATTGCCGAATGGTGAAGTTGTAGGGGATTATTTTATTACAACCCTGGGAAATGTAGCGATGGTTTTGCCAATTACGGCAGACGGGGAGGTGGTTTTGGTGAAGCAATACAAGCATGGGGCAGGAGAGGAGTTGATAGAATTGCCGGCGGGATTTCAGCAGGAAAACAAATCCATCGAGGCATCTGCTCTGGCAGAACTGGAAGAGGAAACAGGGATCAAAACGACCTTGGACAATTTGATTCCCCTTGGAAAATTTGCGATTACGCCAACAAAATCTACCCAAGTTACCTATGGTTTTTTAGCGACCGGGCTGGAATTTAACAGCACACCCAATCCGGATGAAACGGAGGATATCGAAATCCTGTTGCGTTCTCCATCAGAAACTTTGGGCATGATCCGGCGTGGGGAGATATGGGTAGTTGATTCTGTTGCGGTGATTATGAAGGCTTATTTGATGTATCCGGAGATTTTTGGTTAGAATATTAATTCATCCAATTGTTCCTGAATGGTAGCATCCGAGTATAAGTCTATATCACAGATTCTGATATATTCAAAAAAATCCGTTTGGTTTTTGTGGTTCGGCTTTAGGCAAGTGATGTAAATTCTGCGCTCAATTCCTCCTTCATT
>JAHDCK010000183.1:0-6500 GCA_020629915.1 Saprospiraceae bacterium | reverse complement strand
TCACTACATAAACATCCCCGCTCCGCCAATTAACGCAACAACAAAAATCAAGGCGTAGAGACCAAGAACGACAAGGATTGTAATCCCATAAAACTTATAATGAGATTTTAGATTTTTAAAGGAGTCGGTAAGTGCTGTCGTATCATTTCTTTTTAACGCATCTCCCATTCCACTCGCAAATCTAAAAAGGTAGAGGATTGGAAAAAACATAATTAAGGCAACTAAAAGATATATAAGTGAAAAAATAATAGGAGAAAATGGCAAACCACTGGCTGCGCCCATAGATCCCATGAAAAATCCCATCATAATAGCACCTATTACAATAAACCCGATATATACAAATCCGACAATTGAAATAAGCTTGGCCCATTTTGAGGTTTCCCCTAAATAGTCTTTGATCTCACTGGAGAAAGTCAACTCTGAAAAGGTGTTTTCATCTAAAGTTTCTCGATTTTCCATATTTTGTTTTTTTAATTTCTAGGTAAATATAAGAAATAAATATGATGTTTTGTAGTATGAGGTAAATAACCAAATTTCTTTTTAAACAACTACTCAAGTGTTTTCATGGAAAGGCAACTCAACTCAACTCTATTTACCCTTTTGCAACTTGCTGAAGTAAAGAGTAAACGTCGTGCCTTTTTCCTCCTCGCTATTCACCTGGATGGTTGCCTTGTTCAATTTTACCAATTCATGCACTAAATGAAGTCCGAGGCCGGTTCCCTTTTCCCCGTCCGTTCCCCGCGTGGTTTTATCTTTTTGAAGAGAGAAAAGATCTTTGATTTTTTCGGAAGGAATGCCCACCCCGTTATCCTGAACCATAAGGATACAATCAGACTCACTAATTTTGCAGTTTACATTTACTAAGCCACCTTCCCCGGTATATTTGATAGCATTATCCACCAGGTTTCTTAGGATGGTTTGAAGTGAATTTGCATCTGCATAAATTATATGATTGTCTTGTATATTTGACTCAAGTCGCACTTTTTTATCTTCCGCAATTCGGGAAAGTACCAGGAAGGTTTCATTGACCAGTTCCTGTAAATTGAGAGACTGGGGATGATAAGGCATAACATTGGTTTGAGTCATGGCCCAGTTTAATAAATTGTCGGTGAGGGTGTTTAATCCCAACGTATCCCGTTCTATACTTTTACTGAGCTTTTCAAGCATTGAATATTCCTTTTTTTGTAATAAGTAATTTACCTTTTTAGCTATGCCTCTAAAACCCACGACGGGTTTCCTCAAATCATGTCCTATGATTCGGAACATGCGATCTTTGATATATAGCAATTCATCTGACTTTCTTTTTTCCGCTTCTAGTTCCTGAGTGCGCTCCTTTACTTTTTCTTCGAGGTTATCATATAACATGGCATTCTCTATCGCAATCGCAATCTGACCACTCAACAGGATGATGAGGTTGATTCTTTCCTGGGTGAAAACGCCCTCCGCAAGGTTGTTTTCCAAATAAATGACTCCTGTGGTTTCTCCCATTTTGGAAAGCGGTGCGCATAAGACTGATTTTACCTGTTGCTCACTCAGGTAAGGATCGTTGGCAAACATTTCCGTCTTAGCGGCATCATCCAATATTACAGGTTCATTTATATTTAAAACATAATTTATGATTGATTTTCCTATATTCTTATAATTATTATGAGGTACTTTGGATAAAATATGAATATCCTGATTATCATTAAAGCACTCGGCCTGTACTAGTAATTTGTCCCCTTCTCTGAGCAATAAAACCATGCGTTGTGCACCGGCATTTTCAATGATAATTTTCATCATCGTGGACAACAAGTCTTTCAATCTTATCTCCTGAGAGATGGCTTCTGAAGATTTTAATATAGTGGAGAGATCAATATTGCCTGCTCCGGCACTGCTTGTGTTATTTGTTTTATTAGAATATAAATTTTCTATGCCGGAAGATAATCCCTTAAACATACCCGGAAGGGAATTGGCGTAAGCGGTTGCCCCAAGTGTTTGGTAATCGTAAAGGGCATCCCGAAGATGAAAACCGGCTATTCTGTCATTGCCCGCCTCCTGGTGAAATCTGGTCAATAACTGGTTCGCCAATGCCTGGATATGCAGGTACTTATGCGTTTTTGAAGATTCTAATGCCTGGTAATACAGATTTTGGACTTTGGTTACTTTGCCAGAAATGCGGTGATATTCAGCGTCTAAAATTTGTGATTTATGTATAAAGTTGGAAGGACATCTTTCGGCATATTTTTTAAATCGTTTGTTTATTTTACCCAAAGTCCTTTTCCATTTTGTTTTTTTAATGCCCTTTGTGGTGGAACACATGGCCGCTAAAATCAACCCTTTGTAAAAAAAGTGTTCAGCAGTATGGAGCATTCCCGGAGAATCTTTGAGATATGTATCTGAAACTTTGAGCATTTCATAAGCCTTATCGTAGGCTTTCCATAAGTAGAGCGTTCGCATTTTATTTATATAATAATAATGCGCAAAATGCCGGGAGCCATAATTTAAAAGTTCTTTTTCATAAGCTTTTTCATCAAAATTATCATCTGAATAAGAAACCTTTGATTTTGTTTTTCCCTGCAAATTTTTTATCGCCTGCTGAATGCCTCTTACAGTTAAGATACCTTCAGAGTATTTTATATTATTTAAAAAATCTAAATATCGGTCTGCGGCCTGAAGCGTTTCGTCAAAATTTACGCCCCTCATAAAATAACTTTGTGTCGTTCCGCAAGCAGCACAACTGGAATGGAAAAAATCTCCCACTTCCAATCCGGCATTATAGGCAATTTGCCAATACCGCTCCATTTCCTGGGCCGGATCAAACCAGGGAACGGCAAAGTAACCCACTACAAAATGAACTTCAGATTTATATTTATAAAGGTTATATTTTTCTAACATATCTAAAGTGAGTTGACCAAACTCATAGCCGGATTTTTTTTGACCCAGAATAGCACCATGAAAAATACAACCAAAAGCGATAAAGCCAATGCTGCTGCTTTCACTGTGGCCGTATTTGAGGTATTGATTGACAATTTTTGCAGAGACTGCAATGCTCAGTTCTGGTTTGATTTGATAAGCAGATTTAGTAACGGTCGCCATGAGAAGTGTGGCCATTTTGCGTTTTTCATCGGTCATGATCCCGACCTCCAGCAGATCCTTTATACTTCGACTCCCCTTCATCATCCGGTACTGAAGGACATCTTTTATCATTAGGGGCGGAATAAATTTTGCTGGCAAATTAACCCCCAGAGGCTTAATGGCGATTCTGCCAGTTTCATAGGCTGCTTTAAAATTTCCAATATTATTGTAGTAATGTATTTTATTTAAATATATTTTTGCTTTTTCCAGATCTGAATGAGATTGAGCAACCGCTTTATCATAATATTCAGCCGCAATATCATTATTCCCGTTGAGGTATTCGGCTTCGGCTTTTTGTAAGAAAAGATCGCGAGTAATTGGAGCGGGTGTTCCACTGGCAGTTGAATCTGTCATTTCCATAGCCTGATTGATGTAATCCAATGCAGGTTGGTAAGCCGTTGCGGTTTGCGCCCGGATGCTTGCCGCTAAATTGAGATCTACAAGTTTGCTTCTTTCACTGTCATCTGTGATTAATGCTTTGGCCGCATTGAGATGATCCGTTATATCATAAATTTTATCATTATTCTCAATGGCGGTTTCGTTTTGCAATAATAACCTCCCGATTTTCAGGTGTGTTCGTTCGCGTTCTGCTGGTGTAAACATCGAAAAAGCCGCTTGCTGAATTTTGTCATGTTGAAAAGAAAATTCCGAAACAGCATCTGCACTATGTGTGCCTTTCGAAGCAATAATCCCTAGTCGGCTTGCCTTGGAGAGTTGTTGCGAAGTATCTTCTATTTTTAAATCACCAACTTTACTGAGCGTTTGGATATCAAAATCACTTCCAATACAGGAGGCTGTTTTGAGTGTATCTAAAACTTCTCCCGGCAACCGATGCAAAAGTTCCGTCATTAGTTCTATTACATTATCACTTATAGCTGTTTGTTTTATTTGTTGGATGTCGTAGGCCCATTCCGACTTTTCTCTGGAAAAATAAATGGCTTCTTTTTCATGGAGAGCTAGTAAAATTTGTCGGATAAAAAATGGATTTCCATTAGTTTTTTGGACAATCACTTTTGCAATATCATGGCATTCTTCCGGCAGTTTATTTAAAGCATTTGCAATGAGTTCCGCTATGGACACAACATTTAAAGGCGATAGTTTTATATCATTGATAGTGACCTTTTTTTGTTTTAAATGATCGATCATCAATCGCATTGGATGGGAAGGGGAGACTTCATTGTCCCGGTAGGCACCTATTAAGAAAAAATGCTCAAACTGTCGATTTGAAAATTGGGTTTCGATCCATTGGCAGGTGGTAAAATCTATCCATTGCATGTCATCTAAAAAAATGCAAAGCGGATGTTCTTTATCCGTAAAAACCTGAATAAAGTTGTTGAAAACCAAATTAAATCGGGTAGTGGCTTCGGCAACGGGCAGAGCGGGTAGCGGAGGTTGCTCGCCTATCAGCAATTGGACCTCCGGGATAACCTCAGTCAATACCCGGCCATTGGTTCCGACGGCTCGTAGCACTTTTTGTTTCCAGTTTTCTATTTGCTGTTCGCTTTGAGTCAATAATTGTCGAATCAATCCTCCAAAAGCAGATAACAAAGAATTTAAAGGGGCATTCTGTTTGATTTGATCAAATTTCCCCTGAATAAAAAATCCTTTTTTTTGCTCGATGTATTTTTTAACCTCTTTGACCAGGGCAGATTTTCCCATACCGGATGGTCCGGATACCAGTGCTATTTCTGCTTGCTCCACATTATTAAAACTCTTTTGCAAAATGTCCAAATCCCCGGAACGACCATATAGTTTTCCCGAAATATTAAACCGGTCAGACACATCTTTTGCGCCTAATGAAAAACCTCCAATGGAGGAGGTACTTTTCCAGCTTTCATTACATCGTTGGAGATCATGGAGCAATCCGGAAGCACTTTGATACCTGTCCTCTGCATTTTTCGCCAATAATTTATCTACCATATTTGAAAGAACCATTGGAATCTTTTCAGAAACCTCAGTCAATGAAATATGCTTTTTAGCAATGTGACAATGAATCATCTCTAGTGAATCCTCCGCAATAAAGGGAAGACGTTGAGCAAGCATTTCATAAAATACCACTCCTAGTGAATACAAATCAGTCCGTTGATCCAATGCCCGATTCATTCTTCCGGTTTGCTCCGGAGAAATATAGGCCAGTTCGGTTTCAAAAACGGCTTCTGGATTGGAGTGGAAGGCCTCGCGCGCCAGTTCTTCTGCCAGCTCAAAACCAATTAACTGAATCTTATTATTTTTAGAATTAAAATAGATGTTTTTTGAATTTATATTTTTATGGATCACTTGTTGGGCGTGCAAATAAGCAAGGGCTTCTGTCAGCGGAATAGCAATCCTGAAAAAAGAAGGGAAATCGATTTCCTTTCCCATAAGGGATTTTAAATTTTTTCCCTCGGGGTGTTGCAGGATAATTCTCAGGTTGTTTTCATGAGAGGTGATACCAAAAACCTGGGGGACAGAGTCGTGGTTTAACTTTTGAAGAAGTGCGTATTCAGATTTTAACTGGTTCAAATCATGATGAGTCGGATAGGCCGATTTCAGTGATTTTAGTAAAATTAATTCTTCACTTTTTTCCTTTACGCCACTATAAATAACATATTTCTGGTTTTCTGACCACTTGGTTTTTAAGGTAAAATTAATTTTTGACATAGGTAATGTGGGTAATTTTTTTTAGAAACCTTCCGGGAATACTCCTTGAATGGCTAGTGAATTTATTTATTAAATATAAATCCAATCAGCTTGCGAGGCAAAGAAGAATTGGGTATTTCTTTGGAGTAGGAAGTATAAGGCAGAGGTCAAATTCTAAAGGCTTGGGTTAGAAGAAAATCGCAAGTATCTTTTCTTTGAATTTATCCTCTTCCGTAGAATTGTTTTGGTAGAACAAGTCAGATAGTAAAATTAAGAGATTTTTCGGGAATATAAAATATGATTAATTCAAATATTATTTTTTTTATAAAAACAAGGCAATTTAATATTGCGACCATAGCATGTTCGTTCTTTCCGCTGCCATGAGTAATCATGACAATGACAAAAAAAGAAATTTTGTGGTGCTCAAACTGGCTGTGATCCTCCGGTCTTTTGCTTAGAATTTCTTCCAGACTCACAAAATCAAAATGCTGCTTCCCGGAAATTTTATTTTCAAATGTTATTTCTTTTATTTTCAAAAGTACATTGTGCGTCCGGGTATTTTTTAATTATTGGTTTTAAAAAAATAACCGCCGAAAATATTATGATGTTTATGTTGTCATCTTAGCCCGGTGTTTCTTGTCAGGCGAGACACCTGACAAGGCGTATTCCGCCCCGTCAGGTGTCTCGCCTGACGAAAACTCGAGCGACAATGCCAGACCATAAGCACATTCTTTTCTCGGCGGGTAATTATTTAAGTTCAATTA
>JAHDCK010000182.1 GCA_020629915.1 Saprospiraceae bacterium | reverse complement strand
GCATCAACAAACTAATTGGTTTTCAGAAAATAACCGCCGAACTTTTAAAAAACAAAAATAAAAAGTTGTCATTTCGAACGAAGAGAGAAATCTCGTCTAAACATAGAAAATTGATTCCTAAAAAATCTCAGAAGTCAAAAGCAGAGAACTGTTCTTTGCTTTTAGACAAGATCTCTCACTCCGTTCGAGATGACAAATCATATATGTTTTAGGCATATTGATTCAGTATTATTTTCGACGGTTAATTTCTTAAACTCAATAAGTTTGTTGTACTTTTTATATAAAAAAAACCTTTAACTGCCGCAACAGTTAAAGGTTTTTTAAAATATAATGAGTTAAACTCTAATATTCGTCCTCAAATTTCTTGAAGCCATATTTATAGGTTTCTTCCTCCAGACTTTTTATCTGAATTACTGCTTCTCCATTTTTGTACATAGAAGCTTTGGGAACGAGAATTCCATCCGTAGCCCCATCAACAAATATATGTTTTTTTACCCAAACCCCTTCTTTGTTGATGATCACTTTGACACAGGAAGGGCCATCGCCCAACGAGGTATCTTCTCCTTCAAACTTGGATAGGCTTTCACTATCCCTGGCCTCAAAACTTTCCTGCACATCATTCATCAATAAAATTAATCGATCCCCGGCGAGTACCGGCAGGTAGGAATGAAATCGTCCGTCATCATCATCCGTTTCCTGAAATTTAGGAACCATAGTCACCCATTCCAGCTTGCCCTCATTGTCTACTGCGGTCACAATAATATCGTAGTAATGATAAGCCTCGTGCTTGGCTCCGGAATTGGAAGGATCGTGATACAACTCAGAAATCAGGTAATGACCTTTGAGCGGGCGGGCTACTTTTCTACTTACCGCTTCCCATCCTTTGCTCTTTTTATTTTCCGCTTTACCGGAAGTGAGTTGCTTGGGCAATTTCCAAAGCTTGTCCTTTTTTTCACTGGCCTTCATCGCTCCATTTCTATCATATATGAAATTTACAGCTCCGTCTAATCGCTTTTCATCTCCTTCGCGAAACAAAGCAGTCACAGCAAAATCTCCGTTTCCACCTCCTTTACCCGCATTCGTTATGAATCCTCCAATGATGTTTTTTCCATCCAACATAGGTTTATGTTCCTTAATGGAATCACCCATGTGAGTAAACCCGGCAATCGTCATTTGAATGGGATCGAGTTCCAGTTCCTTATCCTGAACACCTCCACCTGTTAATAATGCAAAAATATCTCCCATATCATTTGTTACAATATCTTTTACTTTTACAGAGGGATATTTATATTTTAATTTTATATTTTTAGAATATCCACGCTTGAAGCGACCATCAACAGTGTGATACATGGTTACCCGAACTCCTGTCTTGGATTTGCTTTTGGGATCTTCCGGCATCAAACAAAATCCAATCTTCTGTCCGTTGGGAGAAACGCTGTGAAAAAAGTATAATTTATCCAACGGATCTAGCGCGCTGACTGTCCCAACTCGCTTTTCCTTTCCACCCAATCTGAAAAACTCCAAATCAAGCGGCTGCATAAAGGCAGATTTTTTATTTTTCTCATTATTGTATTCAGAAGTAACCATATATAAGGTACGATTGAATTCAAAAACATCTTCGTAGGTTCGTCCTCCCGGCAAACTGATTGGACTTCGTTGTAAAAATCGGCCATCCCTTTCAAACACTTCCAGATAGGGAATGGATTTGGCAGAAAGTCCTGCTTTATCTTTTACCGCAATACAATAATATTTCCCTTTGATTTTTCCGGCTAGTTTTCTATTGTAGAAAAAATCTTCCGGCCAGTCATTATTATCACCCCATTTGATCGTGGGGTCAGTTTGCGAATCTTGGGCCTGTGCGGCTGAAGAAATTAAAAAAAGAAAAAAGAAAGTATAGAAAATTTGTTTCATTTGTAAGATTTCTGGTTAAACAATCGGGGATTGTGCGTCAAAATTATTAAAAGCTGTGTTAGAAACGGTAATTTTGAAGCAGTAATTGTCTTTTCTTTTGCAATTCAAACTATAAATCCCGTGAAAAAATATCTTGTATTCCTGGTTTTGCTGCTTATCGCCTTTATTATTGGGTGGCTTTTTAGTCAATATTACAATCCGCTAAATGCCTTAAAACCCAAACATCACATCGAGGAAGAGTCCACTGTTTTACTGGAAAAAATCCAAACGGTTTGCAAATTGGTCACTGTAGAAGGCGAATTTGCGGACATCTACAGTTATAAAGATGATGTTTACTATGATTTTGACCTGTTTAGTAAAAAAGCATTACTCAAGGTCAAGGCAAAGGTAGGCGTAGGGTATGACTTAACCAAAGCCACCTTCAAAGCAAAGCCCGAAGAAAGAGTGATCTTTATTACGGGTTTGCCGGAGCCTGAAGTCTTGTATGTGGATTCCAAAGTGGCTTACTATGATTTGCAACAAGGTACTTTTAATTCTTTTTCGCCACAGGATTTGACCCGACTCAATGAAAAGGCCAGAAATCATATTGAAAAACAGGCCAATAGCAGCGAATTGAAAAAACGGGCTCAGGCTGAGGGTGAAAATATTTTAGATATAATAAAATTTATGGTAGAAAGCAGTGGCTGGACAGTTGTTGTCGGTTCTGATCAACTTATTCCACCTATGGATTCCACTCTTAAGTTTCCGGATTAATCCGGGATTTTAAAAACCAGTTCAGCCTGTTCAACTGTTACCGTTCGGAGTTCAGTATTTGCTGTTCCTGAAAAAGTAATAGTCAATTGGTTCCCATCCCTGGAAACGAGAATATCTCCAAAATCCGCCTTAAAAGTATTTGCGGGTTCATCCCTGGTCAATCGACGGGTGGTCATATCAATAAAAGCAATCCCTCTTTCATTTGGAAATCCTTTTTGAACGGAATAATTCCCTTCTAGTTTAGGGATGCCGATTCCTACAGAAATATCCGGGTGCCGTTGCCAGGCATTTAGGCGATACACTTTATTAAAATTATCATAAAAAACTCGCCCCTTGTCAAATTCGCACTGAATGCCATCAACTATAGCCGTACCACTAACTAATTTATAAGGTTGTGCCTGGAGAGAAACCACTAAGCCGGAAAGTAAAACTGCAAAAAATGTATAGACCAATTTCATAATATCTGGGATTATTAAACATTATCATGAGAAGTTTTTTATGAAGGACAAATTGTAATTTTAAAAATAGGCAAGGCATTTTCCGAAAGGCGTAGCCGGAGCTACAGTTGAGGGAAATAACGCAGGATATTTTAAAAATTACAGTTTGGACATAATCAATTTCTCGTGATAATGTTTATTACTTAGAAATATTTTCCTTCATCGTTTCTAACGGTTTTAGAAATAAATTATTGAATACTTTAACAAATTCCTCTTTTTGAAGGATTTCTGTATTTTTGAACCACTACCAGATGAAACCAACATGATTTTATTTTTTATATAAAAAAAGAAAAAGAAACCATCCCCCCGTGGATAAACGAAAAAGAAAACCCGGAAAAGCCTGAACCTAAAAAATATATTAGTATTTCTATTTTATTTTTATTATCTCTGCTTTCATATTGATTTTTTTATAAAAAACAAAAACCTCGCATGGGGAATCATTAGGGTCGTTGCTCTCGCGTTTACTTTCCTCTCCTTTCAGCAACTAAAAATTATGCCCAGGCCCTTCAGGATTTTAACAAAGCCATTGAACTGGATTCCCAATTTGGGACAGCCTTCCTCAATCGTGCCTACGTTTATTTTAGGCTCAACAACTACCCCAAAGCCTACGAAGAAGCCGTAAAAACCCAAAATCTGGGGGCAACTGTTCCGTCTGACTTTTTACAAAAAATAAAATAACCCGAAAATGAAAAACGGTAGTCAGGGGACTGTTTGAATATTTCTTATCTTTGCACCGTTTTTTCAGAACCATCAACCACAGGGCTAATTTCAGCATGAAGGAATCGGATTTAAAGGATAAAATTGATATTAATAAACTACCCGTGCATATTGCCATCATTATGGATGGCAATGGCCGCTGGGCCAAAAAAAATGGCCAGCCTCGAGTATTCGGTCACCAGAATGGCGTAAAAGCCGTTCGGGAAGCTACCGAAGCAGCAGCGGAGCTGGGCGTAAAATATCTAACACTCTATGCTTTCTCTACAGAAAACTGGAATCGACCAGCCTTTGAAGTCAATGCCCTGATGACGCTTCTCGTACAAACCCTCCGCAAGGAAGTCCAAACCCTCAATAAAAACAATATCCGCCTGCAAGCCATTGGCGATTTGGAAAAACTACCCTCCAAGTGCTATCGCGAACTACTGGAAGCCATCGAAAAAACCAAAGACAATTCCCGAATGACACTCGTGCTCGCTCTAAACTATAGTGCAAAATGGGAAATCACACGCGCTACCCGACTCATCGCTGAACAGGTAAAAAAAGATACCCTTAAACCTGAGGACATCACCAATGAGGTTTTTGCTAATCACCTGGCAACAAAAGATATTCCCGATCCGGAGCTTTTGATTCGAACGAGCGGCGAAGCACGCATTAGCAATTTTTTACTCTGGCAAATTGCCTATGCCGAATTGTATTTTACCCCTCTTTTCTGGCCGGAATTTAGAAAAAATAATCTGTACGAAGCCATTATTAATTTTCAAAACAGGGAAAGGCGTTTTGGAAAAACCAGTGAACAAATACAAACTTAATTGACGGCATTTTGTCATGCCGCTATGCAACCATATTTAAAAGGATATTCTCTTTATAATTGATTAAAAAATCAGGTAACGATAACATAGAATGAACAAATATATTTGGATATTTATTTTCTTTTGTTTGAGCTGTAGCTTTCTAATGGCACAGCCGGGAACGAATACGATTGATTATTCTCAGCCCAAACAATATGAAATTGGTGGAATTGAGGTGCAGGGAGCATCCTTTAGTGATGAAAATGCTATAATCGCCATCTCCGGATTGGCCGTAGGCAAAAAAGTGACCATCCCCGGGCCTGATATACCCAACACCATAAAAAACCTTTGGTCGTTAAAACTGTTTACAGATGTTCAAATTCATTATAATAAAAAAATTGGAGACTTAATTTTTCTCACCATTACCGTAGAAGAACGCCCCCGCCTCTCCCGCCACTCCTTCAAAGGAATCCGCAAATTGCACCATGATGATATGAATGCCACTGTAAAGCGGCACTTGCAAAAGGGCTCTATTGTTACGGAAAGCATGAAAGTCAATGCGGCAAATGCCCTTAAAAAATTCTGGGTAGAAAAAGGCTTCCTCGACACTGATGTAGAAGTGCTGGAAGTTACAGATACTATCCTGCGCAACAGTGTCCGGTTGCTTTTTGATATCGATCGCAATAAAAAGGTGAAAATTCACGACATTGTTTTTAATGGAAATACTACCGTAAAATCCAAGAAACTAATTCGCCTGATGAAAGGCACCCGACGACAACGACGTATTTTCTCTCTGTCTAAATTCATTGACGGAGATTATAAAAATGATAAAAAGGAATTAATTAAATATTATAATACGATAGGTTTTAGAGATGCTAAAATCCTTAGTGATTCTGTTTATAGAAATGAAAAAGGTAAAATTGTATTAAATATCGATTTGGAGGAAGGCAATCGCTACTACTTCAGAGATATTGTATTCAATGGTAATTCTGTGTACACTGATGAGCAACTCACCCGAACTTTAAATATTGAAAAAGGAGAGGTATATGACAGCGAATTATTGGAAACCCGTCTTCGTTTTAGTCCGGATGGAAGAGATGTAAGTTCCTTGTATATGGATAATGGATATTTATTTTTCAATGTCAATCCTATTGAGAAATCTATAGACAAAGATTCCATTGATTTGGAAATCCGAATATTTGAAGGCGCGCAGGCCACAATTGATAAAGTAACCATCAAAGGAAATGACAGAACCCACGAACACGTTATCCGCCGGGAATTAAGAACTCGCCCCGGAGAAAAATTTAGTCGTTCCGATATCATTCGATCACAGCGGGAAATTGTAAGCCTCGGGTATTTCAACCCCGAAGCACTCGGCATCAATACGCCTGTCAATCCTCAAAGAGGAACAGTAGATATTGAATACACAGTAGAAGAAAAACCTTCAGATCAATTAGAATTATCCGCAGGTTGGGGTGGTACCGGGCGAGGAGTGATTGGTACGCTGGGGGTATCTTTTAATAATTTTTCTCTTAGAAATATTCTGGATCGTTCTACCTGGAATCCACTTCCACAAGGAGATGGCCAACGTCTTTCCCTAAGAGCTCAAACCAGTGGAAATATATTTCAATCCTACAACATATCCTTCACGGAGCCTTGGCTGGGAGGTAAAAAGCCCAATGCCTTTACAGTGGCCGCATTCCATTCCCGCTACACCAACGGAGCAGATAAGGAAAGTACCGTTTTCCAGCAGTTGACCTTTACCGGAGTATCCGTAGGATTGGGAACCCGACTCCGATGGCCGGATGATTTCTTCGTATCCAATACGACTTTGAGTTTCCAAAATATTTCCCTCAACAACTGGTCTGGTTTTTCTGTGGATGATGGAACACTACTGCGTTTTGGAGATTATAATAATATAAGTATCAAGCAAACCATTTCCCGAAACTCTGTAAACGAACCCATTTTCCCAAGGAGCGGATCACGGGTAACACTATCTGCTCAGTTTACCCTGCCCTACTCTTTACTTAATGGCCGGGATTACAGCAATGAAACAGCGGAAGAAAAATTCAAATGGCTGGAATACCACAAATGGAATTTCAAAGCAGAATGGTTTACGCCTTTATTTGATAAAATGGTACTGAAAGCCGGGATGAAACTCGGTATGCTAGGTTACTACAATAAAGAAGTTGGCCGTTCGCCTTTTGAGCGGTTTGAGTTGGGTGGTGATGGAATCTCCAATCAGGGCGGACTGGAAGGAAAGGATATCATTTCACTGAGAGGATATGATGTGCCGGATATTCCTGCCAATTACGTAGCCGGAGGCAATACCCGGGTAGGTGCAGCTGTTTATGATAAGTTTACGTTGGAAATGCGTTACCCGTTCTCCCTCAATCCCAATGCTACAATTTTTGGACTGGCCTTCCTCGAAGGAGGAAACGCCTGGAGAAATTTCCGTGACTTCAACCCTTTTGACATCAAACGCTCTACCGGACTTGGGTTACGGGTATTCCTCCCTATGTTTGGTATTCTGGGATTTGACTACGGGATTGGGTGGGATAAAAACCTACCCTCCGATTCTACCTGGACAGAATTTGGCCGTTTCAGTATCATCCTTGGATTTGAACCGGAATAATAATTTTATAAAAAAGGAGTTTAATTACTGTAGAAAGGATGGTGTTTTAAAAAATAACACCATCCTTTCTATCTCTCCAAGGTAAAAATTATTAGAAATTTCCTTCCGAATAAAATCCATTGTCCATTTTTAAAATCACCATCTAATTTTTTCCTAATTTTGTGGGCATTTTGAAAACAGGCGGTTAAATATTTGTTAAACAAAATTTTGCTTTTTTTCTGTAAAAGCCTGATAGTATCCGGCTTAGAGGGCGAGCAGGAAAATTCCTGTAAAATCAAGGATTTGTTAAGAATTTGCACAATGGCATAATATTGTTTTAATTCAAACTGAAAACACTATTTTATAATAGAAATTCGATTTAAGGTACTCTAAAATCAGAATCTGAATTTCAAAAAAACAGACAACAGATATGAAAAAATTAATCTTTGTTTTTGTTCTCGCTATGATTACCTCCTTTACTGTAGAAGCCCAGCGCGTGGCTTATATTGACATGCAATCCATCATGGAAAAAATTCCGGATTACAAAAGAGCCCAGGATCAACTGGAAAGTATTTCTAACCAATGGAGACAGGAAATAGCCCGGGAATATGACCAGATTAAAAGTATGTACAGCAAATATCAGGCAGAACAGGTTTTGCTAAGTGAAAGTGCCCGCCAGAAAAGAGAAGATGAAATTGTAGCTAAAGAGAAAGCCGTAAGAGACAAGCAACGTGCTAAATTTGGTCCTGAAGGTGCCCTTTTCAAGAAGCGACAGGAATTAATCAAGCCTGTACAAGACAAGGTGTATAATGCCATTGAGGAATACGCCGGTGACAGAGGGTATGATTTTATATTCGATAAAAATTCAAGTGAAGGGATGATCTTCGCTAATCCCCGATACGATAAAACAGCCGATGTTATGAAAAAACTCGGTATTGAATAAAAAGATGATCCAGCAGGATAGGTGCACGCTTATCCTGCTTTTTTTCGCATCTTTGAACTTTAAAAAAACAGAATTTATGCAATATTTTTCAAAACTTATTTGTGCATTTCTCTTCCTGAGTATATTTGCTTTGGAAACCAATGCTCAGAAAATCGGTTATCTCAACTCCGGGAATCTGATTGTTTCGATGCCCGCAGCCAAATCAGCCGATCAAAATCTTCAAAACCTGCAAAAGCAGTTTCAAACAGAGCTGGCCAATAAGGAAAAAGCACTGACCAACCGCCTGACCACAGTGCAAAAACAAATCCAGGCTGGCACTATGGCTCCCGCCGAGCAGGAGCGCGCCCAGCAGGAAATCCAGCAGGAAAATTTAAAACTCCAACAAGCCGCTGCTAAAATGGAACAGGATCTCATGAAAAAAAGAGAAAGCCTGATGAAGCCCATTATTGATAAAATCAATTCGGCCATTGAAGCTGTTGCTAAAGAAAATGGATATGATATGATTTTTGAAGGTAGTGCCGGAATACTCTATGCCGAACAAGCGCAGGATGTAACCGCACTTGTTAAAAAGAAACTGGGAATTTAATTTTAAGATTTAAAAATACATTCAAATAAAACTAATTACAATGAAAAAGATATTTTTATCAACAATGTTGTTTGGAATCTTCCTGATGGCCAGCCAAACAGCTATGGCTCAAAAAGTAGGATATTTCCACTCTCTGGCGTTGATGTCTCAAATGCCGGAAGTCAAGCAGGCAGACAGTAAGCTGGAGTCTTATCAAAAACAGTTATTAAAAAATGGAGAAGGCCGCTTACAAAAATTACAGGCCAAGGAGAAAAAAGCCATGGAGGATTACCAAGCAGGTCGTCTTTCTCCTCAACAACAGGAACAACTCTCTACGGAAATCAGCCAGGAATATTTAGCTCTTCAAAAATTGGAGCAGGATATTCAGCAAAAGATTTTAAAGAAAAGACAGGAATTATATGATCCCATTACCAAGCGGGTAGATGCAAAGATATCTGAAGTGGCAAAGGAAGGAGGTTTTACTTATATTCTGGATTCAAGTACCGGGATTTTGTTATATGCTGACCCAAGCCTTGATGTTACGGCTAAACTCAAAGCTAAACTGGGA
>JAHDCK010000181.1 GCA_020629915.1 Saprospiraceae bacterium | reverse complement strand
CTGCGGTAAATGCAGTCATCAGCAAAAGAAGAGCAACAAGTAATTTAAAATTCATACGCTTCATACTTAGTTTTTTTTTAAATTTAAAAGCAAATAAATGAATAAGATAAATGGATAGAAGACTGAATTTTAAGGCAAAATTCCTTTTCTAATCCAAAAAGATAAGTTGGTGATGGTACGGTTAAAAACTCTTTTTCAATGAAAAACAGATAAGGTGATTATTTCTCATTGTAATCAAAAGGAAGTTGACTGAGAAGTTGCTTGGTTGTGTTTTAGTGTTACTTTTTAAGGTTTTTCCTTTTGATTGTATAATGCCAAAACAGGAAAAAACGTGCCTAAAGGCCTCTTTTTTGAGATAAAAAAGGCATTAAAAAAATTAAAAAAAATATTTAAATAGCTGATAATCAATTTATTAATAACAAAAAAGATATATTCTTTAGAATTTCAGGCCACACAAAACAGCATGACAAATTTTTGTCTAAAAAGAACTTTTATCTTTAATTTACCCGATGGAATTATTGAATCAGTTACAGACTATAATTCGGTCTTTTAGCCCACCGCAAAAACGATATCTCCGGCAATTCCTTTCGACAAAAAAAAATCAAAGGGAGCTTATTTACCTATATGAGGTATTGAATAAAAAGGAAATTGTTTCAAAGGAGTCGGTTCGTTTTTTTGCACATAAAGGAGGGTTTACCTTTTCAAAAGGTATTCAAAAAGAACTATATGATCATCTGGTAAATAGCCTTTACCACTATTTAGCACGTGGCAAGAATAAATCACTTGATTTGGAAAGAAGGCTTTCTCATATTCAGGTTCTAAAAAAACACGGAATAATAAAGATTTTAAAAAAAGAAATAAGAGAAGCTAAAAAAATTGCTAAAAAGAAAGAGGACTTTAATATTTTACTAGAGTTATATCATTTAGAAATAGAAGTAATTGAGAAAGAAATCGCCTCCAACGGAACTGCGGAAACCAAAAAGATTAGCATCCAAAATATTCAGGAAAAAATAAGCAAGACCTCAGAAATTCTATTGGATATATATAGAATTAAAAATCTCCATGTTGAAATTACAAAATGGGCACGGCTTCTTTCTAAGGGAGAAGAAAAAGTAAAGGAATTAATGAACTCTTCTCCTTTCCTAGATAAAGATTATGTCCCTAGTTGTTGCTTAGTTGCCTCGACAATACTAGATATTCATATGAATGTCTATATTTTCAGTGATAAATTTTTTGAAGCACTAGCCTGCCTTGAATCTTTACTAGATTTTAAAAAGAAACATATTGAAATATATAGAAATAAAATATTAAAAACATATCATAATTTAATTTATGTTTCTTCCATGTTGTTGCAGGAAAAAAAGCAAAGTTATTATTATAACGACTTAATAGCATTGAAAGTAGAGGAATCAAAAGAATCCCAAAAAAAAATGATATTACTTACAGGTAAGATGTGGTATTACTGCATATTTAGAGAACACGATAATCCTGTCAAATTTTTAAATGAAAAAATCCATGAAGCAAAACAATTAAAATTGGGTTTTGCAGCAAAGGGGATAGTTGGAAAAATCCTAATAACCTATTCTCTAAAATACAATATTCTTAAAAAAGGAATTAAAATATATAATATTTTCTTTTCACAAAAAGAAGATAAATACCCACCTCCTATCATGGAGTCTGTATCCTTAAGAATGGCTTTAATTCATTTTTCTTTGCGTCATTATGTATTGGCAGAGAGTATGTTTAGGAAATTAAAACGGGACTTTAAAAAATCAGATAATAAAAATAGTCTTATCCTATTCTTTTTGCAGAGGATGATCTCTATTTCTTTAGCACTAAAAAAAGATGGACAATTAAAGCGAATTCGCAAAATCCGTAAACTTATTCAGGACTTAGGTGTTTATGATGTGGAAGGTGATCGTAGATTTGGTACGCCCCTGTTTAATATCAATTCATGGTTAAATAGTGAATACTCAGGAGTTTCTATGATTAAGTGGGAAGTAGAAACACTTTCCAAAAATCGTATTGCAACCTAATCTTTTTTAACTATCTGGACTCTTCTCAGCCCAAACCTATAAATATTTTTTGCATTTGTAGCTTTAGCTACGAATATAAGGATACAGTGTGTTGACTTGCTATTGTCAGTAAGCTACGGCTGCATCATATATTAGTTTGAAATATAATAACAAACCTAAATTAACACTTAGAGACAAAACTATGTCTACTAAACAAGTTTGTTTTATGCCGCTATTGAAAGAGATTCATCAGTTAATACAAAGTTTGTCCCCAAAACAAAAAAATTACTTTACAGAAAGTGTCAGTCAGGGAAGTAATGAAGAAAAAGATTTTTTCTTTCTATATTTAATTCTGTCCAAATCAAAGTTTTTTTCTCTCAATTTTGTTCAGAATCAGTTTAAAAAAAATAACAGGTCATACTCCAGCCAAATAGCTACATATCTTCAAAGCCGATTATGTGATGTCCTTTTTGGATATCATTCAAAAGAGCATGGTTCCTTTAAATCTCAAATGGAGATTAATAAAATACAAACGCTAATCCGGCAGGATCTGCAAGAGATTGCCATGACTCAAATTACTCAAATAAAAGCGCTCCTAAAGTATAAGGAGGATTACAGGCATTTATTACAAATTTTGAACCTTGAGCAAAAAGTCCGGTATGAAATCAATCATTTCAATATAGATGACGGTATAGAACAAATAAATCAGGAAATTGAGGCTTGTTTTGAAAAACTTAGACAGGAGAAAAAGGAGCAGATTGATCTTGATATTAAAAATAAAGAAATAATAAAATTGAAAATTGAAAAAACTAAAAACTCTTCCCAGGGTTAGGCTTTCACGCCTTTCAATATGTTTATAAAAGTGTGGCTAATTAAAGCAGGGAATCATTTTAAATTGCACAGTAATTTGAGTGGTTGCTTGATTTAGGCTGCCCTAAAAATATTTCTTATAACCTGAACCACTATGGTTCAGGAATACAACTTCCCTCTTATTACTTTGTAAAATTAATTTTTTAAAATTTTGAAGGATTCTTTTGTCCTCACTTTTCGTTACGTACTCGCCTTGATAGCTTTGGCTATCAGGCTGCGCCGCGCCTAAATTGAGAAAAAAATCTCCTCGTTCAAAATTTCAACTAACTTAGTTTACAAAGTACTATTTTTTGCCTTGAATAAACTAAAAATTCATCTCAATTTATTGGCAGCACAAATTTGATCAGTTGCTTAAGGCATCTTAGCCTCCGCTTAAGGTTGTACTTTTTTTAGACTATTGGACTGATAATCAACTATTTAAAAATAAATAAAAATATAAAACACAAAAATATTGTTCCATATTTTAATTTATTTTTATTGTATATTAGGCATTGTTAGCTACTTATTTCGACTTTTCTTCAACTACAAACCAATTGATAATTTAAAAACATCTCATAAATTAAATTTATGAATATATCTATTATTGATCAAGATCAGTCATACCGAAAAAAACTTGAAGATATAATTTCACTTCAATCAGATATTTTCTGTTTATATTCAACAAATTCAATTAAAAATTTTAACAAAGACTTCAAAAGTATAGACAACCTAAACATTTTGCTTATAAATATAGATTCTTTTAGTCAGAATATTTCAAATACAATAAACAAACTAAAGCAAAGTGTAAACTCTCTTGAAATTGTTGCCCTCACAAATCAAAGCAACTCCAGTTCCATACTTCCTGCCATCTGTAGTGGAGCAGGACATATTTTATACAAAAAGGAAGTAGCAACGGAAGCAATTCCGAAGATATTGCAAAAAATTCATCTTGGGGAAACAATCATCAGCCCTAATGCTGCTCACTTATTGGTTCGTTATTTTCACCCAAACCAAATAGTTAGTAATGATTTTACAAAACGTGAACACCAGGTGATTCAGTTTATTATTGATGGGCTTTCCTACAAACATATAGCTTCTATTCTAGGGATCACTTTGGACGGAGTTCGGTTTCATATAAGAAAAATATATAAAAAATTAAATGTAAACTCTAAGGCTCAACTTGTCAAAAAGTATTTGAATGGTCAGATTAATTTAGACAACAGCGCTATAAATAATCCTCATCTGATAAATCCCATGGAAGCGAAAGGCGAAGGAAAAAGAAGAAGTGATAGCGATGAAGATGGTAAAGACATTTATCATCTGGGCGGCTGAATTTTTCAAGACTAGTTTTTACGGGATTTGTCAAATAACCAAAATAAATACTAATGCACTAATTTCCCCAACTATGCTTTTCTCCCTAAAAAATCTAACCCAAACAGGAACACATTCCAATCTTTCTTTTTTTGATTGGTATAAGGTACGTTTTATTAATATCACCTGCCTGATTTATACTTGCTTTATTTTAGTCAATCTTTTTCTTTTTCTTTTTCTGGGTTTTTACCATCTCATACCACTTACTTTACTGACCCTGGCATTCGCTCTTTTGCCTATTTATTTACACATAACAAATCACTACGGTCTTGCTGGCTTCTTTTTTGTGGCTTTTCCTTATGCCAATCTTACGATATGCCTTCTTTTGTTTGGTAATACTCTTCGCTTTGATTCCTTTCTTTTCTTTTTAATTGGATTAAATTTTTTATTATATAAAAATATTCGTCCTGCACTTTTCTGGAGCAGTATAAATTTCCTCATGTTTTTATTTATTGACTTTTTTCTTCCACATATCAATACTTCTTTATTCGAACCAAAAACCCTGGAAGGAACTATTTTCGTTTTTGTCAATCAGGCAACCGCCTTGTTATTATTAATTATCTCATTCAGTATTTTTAAAATACTGGAAAGTCAAAAGAATAAGAAAATCAAGTCTCTTAATGAAGAACTTAAACATGAAAAAGAGCAATTAAAAAAAATTAATGAGCAACTCAAAATAGAAATCCTACAAAAAGAAAAAACTGAAAAAGCTTTACTTCAATCCAATCAGAATTTGGAACAGTTTGCTTATGCCGTTTCTCATGACTTAAAACAACCGCTTCGGATGATTAAAAGCTACTCCCAACTATTGCACAAGCGGTTGGCTCCCTACTATTCGGAGGAGGCGTCAGAATTTAGCCAATACATTCTAGGAAATGTAGATTCCATGAATACTTTATTAACAGATTTGTTGGAATACTCCCGGATAAATAACTCTAATGGAACCAACCTGAAAAAGATAGTATCCTTAAATAAAACTATTGCGCTAGTATCTTTCCATCTAAAATTACAAATTCAGGAAAGTCATACTCAACTTGAGATTAGTCCTCTTCCAAAAATAAAAGGTGTCCAGGTTCATTTAGTACAACTATTTCAAAATCTTATTTCAAATGCTATCCGTCATAATAAATCCCCGAAGCCAATAATTAGAATTTACAGCACTTCAAATGAAAATAACATTAAAATTTTTGTGGAAGACAATGGAATTGGCATCTCCCCAAAACACCACCAGCTCGTCTTTGAAGTATTTAGAAAATTTAATTCTCCGGCTTATGGTACAGGTACGGGAATAGGTTTGGCACTTTGCAAAAAAATCGTAGAGTCAATGGACGGTAATATTACCATTAAATCTAACCCTGATATCCAACCAGGATCAGTCTTTATTTTAAATTTCCCCAATCATTTAAATCAAGCTATTTCAGGTAAAACCAATCCAGACCTAAGCCGAATTCCGACTGGCGTTGATGTTTCCGTACAAGGAACGAACGACTAGTTTTTCGTACAACCCATTATTATTTTCATCAATATTCAAATTCAGCATTTGTAAAGCATAATGCTGAATCAATAAAAGTGGTCTTACAATTTCTTCCCGGATGCCTATAGATTTCTTAGAACGCAATTCCGTTTCCATCAACTCGGAAAGCCGGGTAATTTTTAAAACCATTTTCTTACTTAATTCATATTCATCATATAATATTTTCCAAAATTCACCGTACTCCGGGTTGGATTTCATATAGGAAGTCAGTTCAAAAAAACACTTGGTCAACGACATCATGCAATTGTCAATCAAAGTTTTAAACAAAGGAACACGTATATAAAAATCCTGCAATTCCTCCAATCTTCCGCCATCGCTTAATTTTTTGAGTGCTGTCCCCACGCCATAATATCCGGGAATATTTTGCTTCAATTGCGACCAGGAACCAACGTAGGAAATCGCCCTCAAATCACTTAAAGTCAGCTTGCTGGATTTATTTCTTTTGCCGGGGCGACTACCAATTTTTGTCTTGCCATAAAATTTTAAAGTCGTCATATTTTCCAGATAGTCGATAAATTTGGGATGTTGTTTGAGGTTCAAATATTTATCAAAACTCAATTCGCTTAACTCCTCAAACAACGCAAAATCCTCCTTGGAAATACTGGTCTTATCCCCTGCCGTCAAACTAGTGAGTCCGGAGGAGATCATCTGTTCGGCATTGAATGCAAACTTTTCACTAGTCCCGTAAGTGCTGGTAATCGTCTGTCCCTGTATGGTCAGCTGGATGTCGTTATTGGCTATTTCGGGACTTCGCGCAGCATAAAAATTAAACGTCTTCCCTCCTCCGCGAGCCGGCGGCCCGCCTCTGCCATCAAAAAAGGCTGCCGTCAAATTGTATTTTTTACTTAGAATAGAAAGGCGTTGCTTGCATTTATAAATTGACCAATTTGCTTTTAAATATCCTCCATCCTTGGTTCCATCCGAAAACCCCAGCATGATAGTTTGCTTCTTACTCCTTGATTCTAAATGCGAAAAATAAGATTTTAAATTATATAATTTTTGCATTACTTCTTCACTGGCAGCCATTCCATTCATCGTTTCAAAAAGCGGAATTATATCAAAATTAAACGTATTCGTTTTATGAATCCATCTAAACAATCCATATACGTGCAGTACGGCAAAAATATCTTCTGAATTAGAAATGATATATCGGTGGCAGCCTGTTTCGCCGTTCCGTTTTTGTAATTCGGGAAGCTGTTTGATATTTAGAATTGTATCCAAAACCAAGCCTTCAAAATTCTTGGGATCGGGGATTGAAACAAACTCCTCTGTCAGTAATTCAATTAATTTTTCTTCCTCCAATTCCTCAAGGGAATCCTTAATTCTACCATTTGCTTTCAAGATTTCTGTAATACATTCCACATGCACACTGCTGTCTTGTCGGATATCCAGTGAAGCAAAGTGATTTTTGAAAACCTTGACTTTCGTGATCATTTTTTGAAGGTCTTCCAGGTAGAGGCCCTGATATTTTTCTTGCAGGAGGGTTTCCATTTTTTTAAAAGAATCTAAAATAAAATTATAATCAATAATTTCATCAGATTGAAACATTGCCTTGTACAATGTGTCCTGAATGAGAACCAAATCACTTTCTATTTCTCTAAAAGTAAGCTTTGAAGCCAGAGCTTTGACATCTTTATAATAACACTTCATCAGCGTCATTCTCAACGCATCAATCACTTCCCTCGTCACTCCATGAGTCACGTAGGGATTCCCATCCCGGTCACCACAAGGCCAAAAACCAAGCGTTACCAATTCCTCATTATCCAGTTCCGGATATTTGGAAATGAGACGATACATCAGCTCGCCTATAGCATCATAATATTCATATCGACATATATGAATAATATTCTTCGCTTCTTCCAGCGGTGTGGGCGAAGTAGTATTGACGAGACTGGTCAGTCCCAACTGGTGCAATAAACTATCAATTTTTTCTATTTTATTATTTTTTATTTGTTCTCTCAGTTTTACAATAATATCCAAAACCGGAGGTCGGTAAAATTGTGTCGGGTGAGCTGTCAAAACAATCCGGACAGAAAATTCATTGAGCTTTTCCATCAACTCCCGAAGCTCCTCCGGGGTATCACAACGCTTCACCAGCGTATGGATCAAAACCGAATCCTGATCTTCCAAATCATAAGGAGAAATACAATCTTCGATACTATCAAACAAGACAATTTGCCGTTCGACATATTGAATAACTTTAAACATAAAATCCATTTTATCCACCGTGATCAGATTTTTATAATCTTTGTAAAACTGATCGACGATTTGAATGGGATCTTTTCCTTTTTCCAATTGAAACTTTGCCGACTTTCCCAGGATTGGAATCAGATCCCCGATTTGATTAGCGCCCTCGTAATTTAGATTTAGAAATAATGTATTATAAATTTGAAATTGTTTTCTTAAGTCAAACTCCATGAAATTATATAATTTATATTTAAATAAAACTTCCTTTAACATTCGTTCCACAATAATACTAAAATAAAACCAAAATTGTTTTGGTTTTAAAATGGGGTTCTTTGCCAAATCCCGTGGAGCATAAAAACCGTTTATTGGTTTTAAAAAATTAGCGGTTTATCACAGGATTTGTCAAAGAACCTAAAATGGAAAGAGAACGAGGAAACTTCTTTTGCTTAGACGGTCGTTTAGAGGTAAATCAGGAAATCCTGGTTTGCGGGAGTTGCTTCTAATAATATTTTGTCAGGGGTCTCTAATCTTCTACCAATAAAAACCTCTGAAACATAAAAAAGGGTTGCCGTGTTATGCGGCAACCCTTTTTTATATAATAACTTTAAATCTAATCTATAAGTTATTTTTTCACGATCTTTCTGGTCACTCTATTTCCATTTATATTAAATTCTATATAATAAATACCAATAGGTAAACTGGATAAATCGTACTGAATCATATTTTCACCTTTTCTAACAGAATGATTCTGAGATAGAATTTCCTGACCCAGTGGATTATAAACTTTTGAGAATAGTTCGCCATTATCCGGAGAAAAAACCTCAACGTTTAGAGATTGATTAAATGGTGATGGAAAAAGATTGCTAACAATCAGGGCGTTGTTTTTGAATTGTACAGCAATGGTATTTGAATATTCAAATTTTCCATCTTTGTCTACCATTTTTAATCGGTAATAATTAACTCCGGCATTTGGATTGGTATCTTTAAAATCATAAGTAGTGTTTTCTAATGAATTACCAATACTTTCCACAAGTCCTATTTTAGAGAAATTCATTCTATCCTCAGAACGCTCAATTTCAAAATGACTACTGTTAATTTCACTCGTTGTTTCCCAATCTAATAAAACTGCATCTTCCAGCTTTTCCCCTTCGAAGGAAAGCAGTCTGATTGGCAGGGCAAATGCACCACCTCCACCACCTCCACCGGAGAAACCGGAAACGGTAATTTCAGCATATTTATCTGTAACACAAGTAGCCGTTAAATGAGAAGGCGTTAAGAAATTTGCGGTCGTCCCGCCAACGTGTCCATTAACTGGATTTGGATCAACAGTTGAGCCTGTGTCAAATTTATAAAATATCAAATCCGCATGAGAGGCAACAGAGCCACCCATACTATTAACGATAGCAGCTA
>JAHDCK010000180.1 GCA_020629915.1 Saprospiraceae bacterium | reverse complement strand
GATTTGGATAAGTACTACATCAAGCCTGAGTTCTATCCTCAATTACACCACGTTGCTACAGTAATGAAGCAGTGTCCTGGATTGAGAATTGTAGCTAAAGGTCACACGGATGCTCGTTTACCAAATCAGTATAACCAAGCATTATCTTTCAATCGTGCGAATGCAGCTATTAACTACTTAGTGAATAACTACGGTATTCCTAGAAGCAGCCTCGTATTGATGTACGGTGGGGAAGAGCAGCCGCTTATCCCTGGATTACCAGATAACCATGCTAATACTAACCTTGAGCTAGAGAAGAAACAATACATGAACCGTCGTGTTGAGTTCTTCGTATCTAAAGGTGGTGAATATGACATGAATGCTCCAGGTGGAGACGCAGGTAAAAATTCACCTCGTTCTTCTCGTGGAAGTAAAATCTACTCTGGTAACGGAGCTTACTAGGATTAAGATTACAGATATAAAAAAAGCCATCCGATTTTCGGATGGCTTTTTTTTATGCCTCTTGGAAATTGAAATTGAGTACTCCAAAAGAATTACCCTGTGTTAAAAGTGAAGCAGTTTCTTTGATTGTTTGTTCTATTGGAATAAAAGAATAACCAAGCAGATCTTTTATTTTATCATTTTTAAATTGATAAGATTGACACAAACTGTAAAAAGAATTTCTGGTAATAATTGGATCACGACGGGCCAATAAAGAACGAATATTTTCAAATCGCCAAGCTAGTTCTCCCATCCAGCCTTTGACCATTTTGGAAGGGGGAGAAATATCTAGTTCTTTGGCAATAGCAGAAAAGAATGCCAAATAATCCAGATTTTCTGCGTTAATGATATATCGTTCTCCTGAAATCTCCATCTCCATCAATTGATACATGACCTGAACGACATCCCTAACATCTACAAATCCAGTACTGCCAGAAGGATAAAAACGCAAACCATCTTTAACGCGTTTAAACAATTGCCCTGTCCCTGTTTCCCAATATCCACCCCCGATAATCACTGATGGGTTTACAATGACCGCATCCAATCCCTCAGCAATGCCTCGCCAGACCTCTCGCTCGCCAGCAGATTTACTCTTGGAGTAGGCAGACTGGTAACGACTTGCTTGCCAGGGGCTATCTTCATCAATAATCGTTTGGTGGGCAGACCGGCCAAGTGCCGCTATGGAGCTGACATGGAGCAATCGCTTGTTATACGCTAATGCTGCATTGACAATGTTTGCTGTTCCCTCGGTGTTTATTTTATATAATAGATCTTGTTTTTTATCATTAAAGGAAACAAAACCTGCACAGTGATAAACCTGATTTACTTTTTGTATGGAATCCTCTAGAATATGACTATCTAAAATGTTTCCTTCAATCCAATTTACCTTAGCAGCATAATTTCCAAGTAGTTCTAAAGAACTGCTCTTGCGGCGCAGCGCATAGACTTCTTTACCTTGATGCACTAAAAAGCGAATGAGATAAGATCCTAAAAAACCCGTTCCACCTGTAACAAAAACACGATTTTTCATATCAATAATTATAGTAAAACAGAATAAATCTGGTAGAGTGCAAGAATAAGAAAAATACTACCGATAATTTTATTTATATAAAGGTTGAATGTTTTAATATAATTAAAAAATAGAACTCCCAGATTTGCAAAAATTATTAATGCTGCTAAAGTGCCGATTGAAATGCCTAAAATAAAAAAGAGGATAAATGCATTTTCAAAAATCAACCAGCCCTGCTCTCCAAAATAGGTAGCATAAAAAACCCAAAAAGGAATAGCAAGGGGATTTATGGCAGATAGAAAAACCCCATTCTTGAAATTGGATGCTTGCGGCAAAGGCCCAGAGGTGGTTTGTTTTAGTAAAAAATAAAACCCAACAATAATAAAAACAGGAATTACACCAATATGAATAACTTTATCTAACCATGCATTGGCTACAATAAAATCACTAAACCTTACAGCTAAAAAGGCTTGGATAAATTCTACCAATGCTACTGCCGCAGAAAAGAAAAATGCAGAACGCAGTCCCTGATTAGCACCAATATGTAAGGCTGAAATATTTAAAACACCTATTGGTAATGATCCAAGGAAGCTCGCTCCAAAACCAAGGAAAAAATGCCCAATCATAATGATTTAACAGTTTTGTAATATTGAGACTTTTCTTTGTAATAATCCCACATTTCAGAGATTGTCATATATGAAAGCCCTCTCTTTTTGTTGGCTGTACTTATTTTATAAATGATTTTCCATTGCTTAAATAATTCTTTAAATATATTTAAAAAAGGAAAATCAGGATCGTAAATATGAGCTGGTTCTGCTCCCACACCATTGAGTTCTACAATGCGGATATTTTTTCCACGTTTTAAATCCTCAATACTTTTGCATTTTAAGTCAAATCGACCAAAGTAAACGCCATCAATTTGCCTGATGATTTTATCGAAAACATTGGTTAACTCGTCATCTATCAAATGGTTTGTGTTGAGGAATTTGGTGCCCCGACAATGATTTCCGATAGGTTCGATTTCAAGGATTTCTCCATGAGCAGGAATACGAGCCAGTAGCTCCGGCATTTCCTTTTCCAGGCGGGGAAGTTGTAAAATGCCTCGCATATTTTGGCTTAAAATATCCTGGACAGTTTGGCTTCCGTTTCCTGTAATGGTCAAAAACTCCTTTTGGGTAACAGAAGTGATTTCTCCTTGTCGTCCATCAGGATGATAAAAATATAGCAAGGCTAATTCTACTTCAAAATCTACAAACTCCTGAATAATTACATTAGCATTAATTCGTTCCCAATATTTTTTTAACTCATGCTTTGTATTTATTTTTTCAACAAGCAAGCCCCTTTCACCTATATCGGGTTTTATAACCACAGGGAAGTGAATATTTTTATGGTTTATTTTATTTAAAATTATATCAAAAGAAGTATTGGCTGGGATGAAAATATCCAATGGTTTGTACTCGGTAGGGATTTTATTTAATATATTTATTTTAGACTCTCCAAGCATGCCTCCGGTTTCTATACCGGGATTGGCAGCTGTGAAAAAGAAAAAAGATCGGGCTTTGGCGGATAACCATAAGTAGTAGAAAAAAACGGGAAAGTACAACACATTCATAGGCCAAAATTCTACATGGAAAAGGCGAATGAAAAAAGGATGGGTTCGTTTTAATTTTTTAAAATATTCTACCATACAAATCACAAAAGTAGTAACTCCAATGCAACTAAAAGGGTCACATTTTTCACTATATAATAGGAAAAGGATCAAATTTTACCCAAAATTGGATTACAACCTCATAACCCTTTGGCCAAAATAGCGTTATCTTAGAGGATTAAAAATACTATTTGTGAGATTTTACTTTGTAATTATACTGACTTTTTTATCGGTTTCTTTATTTGCTCAGGAATTAGCTCCACCGAAAGTCATTCAGTTTTCCGGCTTGATTTTAACGGATGTAAATGATAAACTGGAACCGGTACCCTATACCACTATTATGGTAAAAGGAACAAACCGGGGAACCTATTCCAATATTGAAGGCTTTTTTTCTATTGCAGTAGAAACCGGAGATGTCCTGTCCTTTTCAGCCATTGGATTTAGGAATATTGAAAAAATAGTACCAGATACCTTAACAGATTCCAGATATTCTGTGGTGCAGTTAATGGTGAGGGATACTATCAATCTCCCGGAAATTGTCATCTTCCCCTGGCCAAGTCGGGAACATTTTGCAATTGAGTTTTTGGCAATGGATGTGACGAATGAAATGGAGGAGCGACTCAAGAAAAATTTAGCAGAAGAAATGCTGGCAAAAGTCAGCGAAGTGACGCCAATGGATGGCAATGAAAACAGTGATTATTACATGCGTCAGCAGGCCAGGAGTTTTTACCACTACGGACAAACACCCCCCATGAATATTTTTAACTTATTCGCCTGGGCTGAGTTTATTAAAGCCTGGAAAGCGGGAAAATTTAAAAGGAAAAATAAAAAAGAGGATTAAAAAAATCCGCATTTCAACTTGCTTGAAATGCGGATTTTAAATTCTAATAAAATAAATCTATTTTTCAGATAACTCCTTGAGTTTATCTTCCAGTTCTTCTTCGTCACCTGGCGCATAACCACTATGCTCATAAACGATATTTCCATCCTGATCCACAACAAAAGTAAAAGGCACATTTTGGAAATTTAGTGCGCGCATCAAATCTTTATTGGTATCAGAAAGAATAATATACTCCCAGCCTTTAGAGTTGACCATCGTTCTGGCCTTGGGCAAAGAACGGGCATCATCAATAGTCACAGCAACTAACTCGGCATTGTAATCTTCCTGCCAGTCTTCATACAGATCTGCAATATTATCCAGTTCTCTTTTACAGGGAGAACACCAGGTGGCCCAAAAACTCAAAACAGTTAATTTTCCATTTTTTCCATATTCCTGAATATTCACTTCCTTGCCATCCAGTGTTTTTACATTGACATCCGGAAGGGTTTTTTGAGCTGTAACAGAAGTGGTGATAAGGAGTGCCGCAAATGTGCAGATAATTAGATGAAACAGTTTCATTTGAAATTAATTATTTAGGTTTTTAAGTAAAAATGCAAAAGCAAGATACGATCATTTAGACGTATTCTTTTAAAACAAGGTCAGGTTTTGGGTTAGCTTAACATTTATTTAAGAGGTTGGAGCCTGATAAAACAGCAAAGAAATGACCATTGAGAAATTTTTACAGGAATTTCACCAAGTTCCATCCTTTTTATCCTAAATTCGACTTTCAACCAATTTGGATAAATAACAACTATGAAAACCAATTTTTTATTTTTCCTTAGCCTGTTTTTCTTCTTGTCAGAAAACCTCCTTGCTCAGGACACCGGTCGCTTCTCAGGTGATCTGGAAACGACTGTCAATTTTTTCCAAAAAGATGCGGAAATCGGAGCCGCCAATACGCCGCAATACGATTATCAATTTGTCGGACTCAATTCCTGGGTGACCCTCAATTATAGTTATAAGGGATTTGATGTAGGAGCGCGGTTTGATGGATTTTATAATTCAAATTTACAAGACCCGCAAAACTCTTTCAATGGGGTAGGGATTGGGCGCTGGTATTTAAAAAAGAAAATTCACAATCTTGGCGTATCGGTGGGTTATCTCTACGATCAGATTGGCTCCGGGATTATTTTTAGAGCCTTTGAAGAGCGACCGCTGGCCATTGACAACGCTCTGCTTGGACTACGCCTAACGTATGATTTAGGTAAAAACTGGAATATAAAAGCTTTTGGTGGCAAGCAAAAAAATCGCTTTGACACTTATGCTTCTTTTATAAAAGGTGCTAATATAGAGGGATTTTATTCTCCTTCAGATACCTCAAAATGGTCAATTTCTCCAGGGGTAGGTGTGGTAAACCGAACGCTTGATGACAATACCATGTCGCTCATTAGAAGTGAAGTGCGAACCTATGGACAAGATACTTTTGTACCTGCGTATAATGTGTATATGTTTTCTGTTTATAATAATTTAGTAGCAGGGCCAGTTTCCCTTTATATTGAAGGAGCCTATAAATCTGATGATGCCTCTCGCTTAGATATTATACAAGACAGCGTGGCCAATTCAGCATTAAGAGAAAATACGGGTTCTGTGCTTTATGCCAGCCTAAGCTATTCTCAAAAGGGATTGGGAATTTCTGTAGAAGGAAAACGAACAGAATTTTTTGATATACGAACGTCTCCGCTGGAAAGTTTGAACCGGGGCTTTATAGGTTTTCTTCCGCCGATGTCCCGGACGAATACCTACCGACTCACTTCGCGTTATGCTTCGGTGACACAATTTAATGGAGAGCAGGCATTTCAGGCCAATATTTTTTACAATCCTTCCCGCAAGTTGAATTTTACTTTGAATGCTTCCCGAATTACAGATTTGGATAATAATTTATTGTATAATGAATTATATTTTGAAACTAAATTTAAAAAAGCCAGAAAATGGGAGTTAATTGCGGGTTTCCAAATGCAGCAATACAATCAGGATGTCTTTGAGCAAAAGCCTGGTGTCCCCATCGTAGAAACTTATGTTCCCTTTATCGACTTTTCTTATAAAATTGCAAGAAAGAAAACGATACGAACAGAGTGGCAATACCAGTTTACCGAACAGGATTTTGGTAGTTGGATATTTGGTTTAGTAGAATATACCATCGCACCTAAGTGGGCCTTCGCCGTTTCGGACATGGTGAATATCGATCCGAAGAAGTCAGATGACATCGAACATTATTACGCTTTCCTTGCTTCATATACACATAAATCAAATAAATTTACGGCCAGTTATGTCAAGCAGGTGGAAGGGATTGTTTGTACCGGAGGGATCTGCCGGCTAGAGCCAGCCTTTAGCGGAGCGCGATTGACGGTTACTTCTACATTTTAGATGATTTTATAAAATTAATTCTAATAAAATGAAAAATAATATAGTTTTAATATTGTTGTTTTGTGCGTTTTTCTTCACTTCATGTGAGGAAACGGTTCCACCACTTGGAGGAGGCACAGGTGGTCCAACAGGAGGAGATAAGCAAGCCAGGAGTGTTTTGATAGAAGAATTTACCGGAGTGCAATGCGTCCAATGCCCGGCAGGTAGTGCAAGGATAGAGGAATTGTTGGATTTAAATGGAGAAAATCTAATTGCCTTATCTATCCACGGAGCGGGTGGTTTTTCTATCCCGGTGGTAGGATTTAGCACAGATGATTTTCGTTCACCCGAAGCTTTTGCAATGGGAGATTTGCTTGGGCCTCTGGAAGGTTATCCTACCGCCACTGTCAACCGGAAACAATTTCCAAGTGAAGCCGGAAGGATGATTGGCCTGACGAAATGGGCGGGCTATATCGATCAGGAATTGCAGGAAGAAACAAAAGTGAAGGTAACTATTGATCACACTTACGATGATGCAACTCGCAATGTGGACTTGACGGTCAATCTGGAATTTTATGAAAATGTAGCAGAAGCTTTGGTTTTAAATGTCGTTATCACAGAAACAAATGTTCAAAATTATCAACTAACACCACAAGGGGATGATTTAAATTATATACATAAACATATCATGCGTAAAAAGCTGACCCCGGTAAACGGCGATCCTATTTCTGGTACAACCAATGCAGGAGATACAAAACAAATGAGTTATTCCTTTACCTTGCCGGAAGCTCCTGATGTTATCCAAACCTGGAATGCGGATAATTGTGGAATTATCGCTTATGTGAGTTGGGAAGGGCCGGCAGAACTGAATGTTCTTCAGGCACATGAAGTGAAGCTGAAATAAAAAATGCACGTTGTTTTCGTGTCCGGTGTCTCACCGGACACTTGGCAGCCTGGCGTTATTTAAAAAAAATCTAATCCCCTGCAATAAAGATTGTCATTTTCCAATCCCCGTCATTTTCCTCAAAAAAGGCACGATAGTCAATTTGTGTTCTTAGGTATTGACCAAAAACATATCCTTTTTTTCCATCAAGCGTTTCCACCTGATGCCAGGGATACGTTTCTCCGGCGATAGTTTGAATATCCCGCTGTCGGGTTTGAATCATTTTGACCAAATCATAGGAAAGCGTTTCCAGTACTTTTCCATTCAGGCCGGGACGACTTCTCATGCGGACGTTCTCCGCTGTTATTATTCCATATTCAAAAGGATCATATTCGTTCGGAAGCTCTGCAAATGTGTAGGGGGCTACAAATCTCTTTTGGTTCGCCTCCTCAAAATAACCGCCCAAGTCCATGACATCCCGAAGTTCTTTCCAGACTTCTGACTGGGTTCCCTTGTTATTCAATTTCCAATGTTGGATAAAATTTTCTTTACCCGTCGGATCACCAAAGCTAAATTTTATATTTTTATCTAAAATATCTTTTAAACCATTTACATCTTTGTATTCAATGATACGGAGTACCCGCTTGCGAAAAGATTCAAAATCAGGATTCAGGGCAGCTTGGTCTACGGGCAACATTTTACCCTTGACGACTTTTGGTTTTTCAGTAGAAACAGTTTGAGCCTCCCTTATTTTTGTCGTATCCTCCAATACAGCCACACGAGGATCTTTCACAGGTTTTTCGGGTTGACTTTCCCGACAAGCAGGCAGAAGAATAATAGAAGCAAATATATAGATAAAAATATTTTTCATTATATTGAAATTTAACACAAAATTACGAGTAAAACTTTTGTAATCAAATAAATTCCTGAATAGGAAAAAAATCAGGGAATTGTCTGAACCATGATTTTCTTGATTTACTAGATGAACAGGATTAAAACGAATCGAAGATTCGCAAAAAAAAGAAATCAGGAAAATCTGGATAATCAAGAAAATCATGGTTCTAAAGAATACCACTCCTCCCGCACCTCTACCAAAACCCGATTGATGCGATCCAAATCCGGTCGCTCCGGAAGAGAGGAAGATTCAAACAAGTCATCAATACGCTTGATTTTTTCCTCGGCTCTGACTACTAAATCATTGTATTCAAATTTGCCGCTCCGAATTTCCAGCAAAAAATCCCGGTTGGGTCGCCGCACATTTATTTGCCTAGTCGTGGCAATTTCCTCCGCCATATCCAGCAGGCGGAAAGTGTGCATCATGTTTTTGGCATCGTAATTTTTGCCATGTTCCAGGGTGTTTTTGTAGCGGGCCTCATTGCGTTTTTCCACCCAGTCCCAATATGATTTGTAGTCCTTGCAATACACCTGATAACCATCTTTATTAAAAGATAAATACCCTATCGGCTGCTCCCCCTTGGGCACAGAACTTAGGGAAATATCATTGGAATGCGGTTTATTCATGATGCCTTTGTAGCCTAGTGTTTGATTTGTATCGTAAAATATCGCATACGTTCCTCTGAAATGTTCTATCCCTACCAGACCACAATACTCCTGTCGGTAACCGGTTTGTGCCAGCCATTTGTTTAGAGGCATGGAGCCATGACCGACGATAACATAGCAAAATTCCAATATGTTTTTTCGTTCTTTAGAAACCGGATTGTGAATTTTTTTATTCAAACCCTTTGCGCGATGCACCTGCGTCATGGCATATCCGGCAAAAGTATTTTTTGCTAATTTCGATAAAAAATATTCTAATTTGAATGATTTGTATAGCGAATGCTGATACTGAATACAATCTTCAGGCATGGCCAGCATCTCCAACATATTTGGATTATTCTTAGATAATAATTCTGCAAATCTTCCCAACTCGTAGTAAACCTGATCATTGGAGGCGTCACTGACTTGTTCTATGTAATTTAAACTATAATATTCATCTTTAGGCAATACAAAAACGCCTTTATAATCTGTGTCGGAAGTCGGAAGATTCGTGCCGTAAGCTTGGCTGCCGCTTACGGAGTCAAACAATAATAAATTTTTTTCTTTTATGTCTTTTATTGTCATTTTCTTTTTACTTA
>JAHDCK010000179.1 GCA_020629915.1 Saprospiraceae bacterium | reverse complement strand
TTAACCGCCGAAAATAAATCGGGCGCGTTGCTGGTGTCAGGTGGGACACCTGACGGCTACAGGGCACAACGCTTGGTTAAAAGTTCGGCGGTTAATCATTTAACCTCAATAAACCACCTCTACTCTCCCACCGTCACCCGCGGATCAAGCACTGCATACATAATGTCTATTAATATATTTATTACAACAAAAATAGTGGCTGCAAAAATAACTGCGCCTAACACTACGGGCAAATCAAAATTAAGCAACGCCTGCACGGTTTCGTAACCCAACCCGTTGTAATTAAACACATTTTCAATGAAAAAGGCTCCGGCAAGTAATGCGGCAAACCAACCGGAAATAGCCGTAACCACCGGATTCAGCGCATTGCGCAAAGCGTGTTTGAAAACGACTTTATTTTGGGATAAGCCCTTGGCTTTGGCGGTGCGAATATAATCCTGAGACAAAACATCGAGCATGGCAGAGCGAGTGAGCTGGGTGACAATCGCTACGGGACGGATGCCAAGCGCAATGGCCGGAAGAATTAAATTTTTCCAGGCAAAAGTCTCATTGCCCAAGTCGTCGATGACGATCAAACTTCCCTGAGCATTTAGCCCGGTGTAATCCGCCAGCAGGTAACCAAATACATAAGCGAAAATCATCGCGGCCACATAACTCGGCAGGGAATACCCCAACACGGAAGTCACGATGGCTGAATTATCGATCCAGGTATTGCGCTTGAGGGCGGCAACTACGCCAAAAATAATCCCGAAAAAAGTAGCAATCAAAATGGCAGCCAGTGCCAGAATTGCCGTCTTGGGAATGGCCTCCCACAAAATATCAGCGACCCGCCGCCCGCTTTGGAAAGACTCTCGCAGGTACGGTGCTTTGACCACCAGCCATTTGCTCCCCAGGGGAATAAGTTTTTTATAATTATATTTTTCTTCGTTATTTGTCACGTAAACGCCTTTGACCTTTACGGGTTTTTTTATATTTAAAATATATCTCGCCAAGTAGGCAGAGTCAATAATTTCAGAATGGCTTTCCCGGATGGAAACCAGCAGACTGTCTTTTTTTTGCAGGCTGACTTGGAGTCGGCGGAGTCCCCAATTTAATCCGGCAGTATCTCCGGCGATGAGCTGAAGCGTATCGAGAGAAGTGTCATAAACAGTTTTGTCGTATATCAAAGAATCCCTATCCTTATAAATTCCAACCGGAGATATATCTTTTAAATATTGAAATAATTGTACATGCAATGGCTGATCCAGACCTAATTCCTTACGCTTGGCTTCAATGGATTCCACATCTGTTCTTTGACCGAAAGTGAGCCGAGCCGGATCGACGGGTGCCAGGTAGATGATAGAAGAAATGATCGTTACGACTAGAAAGAGAACGATGACTCCATACAACAGCCTTTTTATTATAAATTGTATCACTTATATCAATATTCTAAAAAACTAGAAACTATTTACAAAAAACACATCTGGTAAAAAATCATTTATTAAAACCTTCACTTCGTTTCGGATTTAACAAATGAATGTAGTTTTTCATAGAAACGAAAACGCATTTGTTAAAGCCGAGTGAAACGAGGTTTTGATAAATGCAACTTACCAATTTATTGCTAAAATCCGTGCTTGGCTTTTATTTCTTCATACGATGGCAATTTTGTGTGATGCCATTTATCCACAATCACTCCATCTTTCCAAAGGACAACGCCAGGATTCGAGCGAACGATAGTTTTTAATAAAATATCATCCGCGGTATAAAACGGAAATGCCGTTTGCGCTGTGTGCCGGAAATCTCCAATTTTTTCTTCAGTTGCTCCGCCGACAACAGCATAAAAATTCTGACCAGCTTTATCCGCACCAACAGCAATAGGATTTACTTTATTGGTAAAACGCTTTACATAATTCTCATCCCAGCCCGTATCTCCTTCGTACAATTTATAACAAACTACCATAAAAGAATAATTCGGATCATTGAGAATTTCCTCAGTCAGTTCCATTTTTTCAGAGGACGTTTCCGAGCGTTTGCTTTTGAAAGTAAACTCCGGCCCGATAGCTCCGCCAACAGTATCCTGAGGCGTGACTTCCATAGGCTCCCCTTCTTTATTTTCGTATAAGAGATATTCCGTTGTAATTGTCTTTTCTCCTTCTACTGTAAAATCGGCAATTTTCGTTAATTCCCTCTCCGGCTTGGTTTTAATTTGTTCGATTTTAAAACCATCTTCTTCCTTGTATTTTTTGCGGGCATCCACGAATGGCTGATAATTATCTGCGCTGTAAGGCACTTCGTGTACTTCTCCTGTTTTAGAATTGGAAAACTTGTAGCCGATTACCTGAACATTTTGCATGGACTCTAATTCTGCTGCTCGCTGCGTGCGCACATCTTTCCCGACAGAGAACGGACGAAAATCTTTCACAGGCAAATTCCACATATAATTATTTAAACAAAATACAAACGTTCCAACCGTAGCCAATCCTACAATAATAGAACGAACAGAACCCGTAAACAACTCATGTTTTTGTTTCCATCCAAAAAGGAAAATAAAAGCCGGAATCATTAAAGCCACATCTTTGAGGAAGGAAGTGTAGGGTTTTAATTTTATAAAATCACCGAAGCAGCCACAATCCGTCACTTTCATATTGCTTTCTACCCAGTCGCCCCACTTGGAGAACTCAAAGAAATTGACCACGCTTCCGTCGGCATTGAATTGAGGAACATATCCGGTGAGGTAAGTATAACCCGTGAGAACGGTAAAGAAAGCCACCAGCAAAAAGAACAACCAGGCGGTCAGTTTTCTCCAGGCTCCGAGGATCAGCATGACTCCCAGGGCAATTTCAAAGACAATCATAAAGACCGAAAATCCCAGCGACATGGAGGACAAAAGCGGAAACAAGGGCGCAATGAATGACATCCAGGTTCCCTCGAAGGTCGATTGAAATTCAGCAAAGTACTGCTGCATTTTAAAAGACGTTCCCATCGGATCCACGGCTTTCACCCATCCGGAAACGATAAATAAAGCTCCGCAATAATTTTGCAGGAAGCTCATGAACAGATTGTCGGATTTTTTAAATGCATATTTTACAATAACTGTTAGAACAACAGCAGCTACGGCAATGTAAAGTAATAGTTGAAAAAGTGTCATATTAAAATTACTTATTTATTTAGTGTTTTTTGGAATATAAAATTTCAAAACCATTGGATTTTTTCCAATCTTGCAGCAAAGATAAGTAACGATTCTAACAGTTTCAACTAAATTCTTAGTTATAGTTTTGTTAAATTTATTCTAATGGCATTTTCCACACCTGAAACCCTCAATTGCAGAGGCCGAATTTTAGACATTTCCAGACCGATAGTCATGGGCATTTTGAATATTTCACCGGATTCATTTTATGATGGTGGAAAATTAAAAACAGATTCCGATGTTTTAAAACATGCTGAGAAAATATTGGCGGAGGGCGGGAAAATTATGGATGTAGGCGGAATGTCCTCCAGGCCGGGAGCGGATTTCATTTCAGAGGAAGAAGAACGAAATCGCGTAATTCCGATTATAAAAAAAATAAAAAAGGAATTTCCCGAAGCTATTATTTCCGTTGACACCTGGCGAGCGAGTGTTTTTCAAGCAGCTATGGACGAGGGAGCAGATATTTTAAATGACATTTCAGGCGGACAACTTGATGAATCGCTTTGGCCTGTTATTGCCGGGAAAAACATACCTTATATTTTGATGCATATACAAGGAACGCCTGAAAACATGCAAATCAATCCACAATACGATGATGTATTGACCGAGGTAATGGATTATTTTATAGAAAAAACTGATGTTTTAAAATCCTTAAATATTTCAGATATTATCCTTGACCCCGGATTTGGTTTTGGTAAAACACTGGAACACAACTACAAACTATTAAGCCATCTGGAAGCCTTCAAAATCCTTTCCCATCCGCTTTTGGTCGGTATTTCAAGAAAATCAATGATTTATAAACCATTGAATACTAACCCGAAAAACGCCTTGAATGGAACTACTGCTTTACATTTAGCTGCTTTGCAGCAAGGAGCCAAAATCCTCCGTGTTCACGATGTCGCCCCGGCGATTGAAACTATCCAGCTCTGGGAATTAATGGAAGCTGCCAAGTCTGATTAATGACCATATTCCATTTTTTCCCAAATTAAATTGACCGAGTTAAAATTTATTTCTACCTTAATTTTCTACAATCAAAAACGGACAAAAATTACATCAAATGAAATCAGTTTTACTGACCTCCCTCCTCCTGTTTTCTTTTTTAATTTTAAAAAGTCAGCAAGATCCCCGTATTGCTACAGGCACACAGCCTGTGGATAAACTCGAACGCATTGCCCTTCCTGAGGTAGATAATAAAATGCTTTATGAAGCCGAGTTGGAAAGACGAGGCCCTGGCATCCGGCCACAATTTGCACAACCTTTTAGCGTCGATTTTACTCCGCAGAATAGCGGAACCTGGGAAACGGATAATCAGGGAAATGCCGTTTGGCGATTGCGCCTGTATTCTAAAGATGCCTTTTCGCTCAATTTAGGTTTTACACAATATAATATGCCGGAAGACGGGAGTTTGATTTTATACTCGCCGGATCAATCTACTATAATGGGGCCTTTCACTCCTGCGGATAATGAAGTCCACGAACAACTTTGGACCCCGCTTATAAATGAGGAAGAAATAATCGTGGAAGTGGTTTTACCAGCCTCGCAGAAATCCGGTTTGGGCTTAAAAATTGAAAGTGTCAATCACGCCTTTTATAATTTTATGAATAGCAGTTCGGGAAGTTGTAATCTCGATGTCGTCTGTGGAATTGGAGATGGATTTCCTGAGGTGGAACCTTACCGGGATCAAATTCGCTCTGTCGGTAGAATGCTGGTTAGTGGGATATTTTTCTGTACGGGCTTTTTGGTGAATAACGAAAAAAATGATTGTACGCCTTATTTTTTAACGGCCAATCATTGTATGGATGATACAGATGCGCCCTCTCTCGTGGTGTACTGGAACTATGAAAATAGTACCTGTCGGGCACCGGGTTCTACTGCTAGTGGTGGCCCTGGTGATGGAGATGATGGAGTAACCAACATAGGTTCTATTTACAGAGCCAATTATGCGCCATCTGATTTTATGCTGGTAGAATTAGACGACCCGGTCAATCCGGCAGCCAATCCTTACTACATGGGTTGGGATGCTACCGACTCCTCTCCTTCTCCTTCCGTTTGTATTCATCATCCAAGTGGTGATGAAAAGCGAATCAGTTTTGAAAATGATGCTTCCGTTATTACAGGATATGAACCCGGCGGCTGGCCCAATGATGCTTCACATATTAGAATCAATGACTGGGATACCGGGACAACAGAAGGTGGCTCTTCTGGTGCGCCGCTGATGGATACCAATGGCCGGGCGATGGGAATGTTGCACGGCGGATACGCTGCTTGTGGCAATAATGACGAGGATTGGTATGGTCGGGTGTATACCTCCTGGCTTGGGGGCGGAACGCCCAACTCCAGCCTCAAGCCCTGGCTTGACCCGGACAACACCGGGACATTGGTAATGGATGGAAGAGATGTCACCGTTTGTGGTCTTTTTGTAGAAGCCCAACAAGCCAATCTTGAAATTTGTGCTCCCCAAACTGCTGTTTTCCAGCTGGAAGCTAGTGATCAATTTGCCGGGCCTATCAATTTAAGCTATGATGTTTTGCCACCTGGCGCAACCGGAATATTTACCGTTAATCCGGTCAATCCAGGCGATACCAGTAGTTTGATAATTGTGACTACAGGTGTTTCAAGTGGAATTTATAATATGATTCTAACTGCCAATGATGGCACCAATAATACAACTTCTCAACTTTCCTTAAATGTTTTTTCGGGGGCGCCTTCTGCGGTTATGTTAACTCAACCGATGGACGGTGCAACAAATATTTCTTTTCCTACTTTGATGTGGGGAGATTTGGGTGCGGGCATTACTTATGAAGTTGAAGTCGCTTTAGATAATGGGTTTTCAAATATAATTGCCAGCGCGAATAGCTTAACAGCACCTGAATATGCAGATTTTTCCATCAATCCCGTTACTACATATTATTGGCGTGTAAAAGCCAACAATATCTGCGGTGCTTCTGGTTGGTCTCCTGTTTATTCCTTTTCTACCAGTAATAATATATGTATCAATACAGGTGTAGCCACGGATTTACCATTACCTATTTCCAGCCAGGGTCAACAAATTGTAAACTCTAATATTTTTATTAATGATTATGGAACATTGATTGACATCAATGTTTTGGATATTATTGGAACACATACGTGGATTTCAGATTTAACTTTTAAGTTAACTTCCCCAAATGGAACGGAGGTTGTACTCGTGAATGAAGCCTGTGATGACGAGGATGATTTTAATGTCAGCTTTGATGATGATGGCAATACTACTTTGCCTTGCCCTTATAATGATGGTGGAATCTATCAGCCCGTTTCTCCGCTCAGTGCCTTTGCCGGTGAAGAAATTCATGGATGGTGGACACTTACGGTGGAAGATGGTGCGAATCAGGATGGTGGAAGTTTGGATAACTGGCAACTGGAATTGTGTTTTGTCCCGGGTGTTGATTTGGGCTTACTTTTGAATCCCGGCTCCGGAACATTTTGTATGGGTGAAGCAGTAGATTTTCAGTTAACTGCCGGAGCAGGATTTGCTGGGCCCGTAAATATAAATTTAAATGTTCCGGGAACAGTGAATTATACAGTCAGTCCCAACCCGGTTGATCCTGGAGCGACCGCTACGATTACTATGGAAACGGATAACCTTACTGCCGGCAATCAAATGGTTGAAATTCAGGCTGCGGATGGAACGAATTCAAATACTGTTTTTTATAATTTAACTTTAAATGAAGGCACGATTGCGCCAAATCTTTCAACCCCCTCTAATGGCACTATCAATGTAGGGTTGAATGCGGCACTGGATTGGGATATGGCAGCTAATGCAAATTCTTATTTAGCAGAAGTGGCATTAGATGCAGATTTTGCAAATATATTTTATACGGAAACGACTAACAATACTATCCTCCCTATTCCCGGGCTGGAGGCAAATACGGAATATTATTGGAGAATTACCTCGAATAATGATTGTGGAAATGAGACTTCTGTTGTTTACTCTTTTACCACAGAAACAAATATATCTGCATTAACTATAAAAGAATCGGATTTAAAATTATATCCCAATCCTTCTTCTGAATTTTTCACGCTAGAATTTCCCGGAAGTGTTTTCGGCATTGTGGATTGTAAAATATTCAGCGTAGATGGAAAATTACAAGACGAAATAGTTTTAAACAACCCAAATATTGAACAAATTAATATTAAAAATTTAGTTTCGGGAGTGTATATTTTAAAATTGAATCATTCTAATTTTACCCTTACAAAAAGATTAGTGAAAAAGTAAGTTCCAATATTTTCTACATTTTTATACGAGATCCATTCCCCTTGAATTGATCTCGTATTTTTTTATGTAATAAATTTCATTTATTTTTATCCAAAACAGCTAACCCAATAATTCCAAAACCAATGCGCTATGAAAAATGTCTACGCACTCCTCGTTGCTATTGACGATTATCCTGTTGCTCATCATAAATTAGATGGATGTGTCAATGACCGGGATGCCTTTAAAGAATTTCTTGAGAATCGTTTTGATTCTAATAAATTTAATTTAAATATAAAAACGCTTTCCAATAAGGAAGCGACCCGCCAAAAAATTATCGACTTTTTTTTGAATCACCTAGGCGATAAAAACGAAGAGGATTTATTGGTATTTTACTTTAGCGGTCATGGTTCTCTTTCTCCGGCTCCGACAGAATTTTTACATTTGGAATCGGATGGCATGCTGGAATCTTTGGTTTGCTGGGATAGTAGAATCGAAAATGGATTTGATCTGGTGGACAAAGAATTATCGTATATGATGAATGAGGTTACGAAAAACGGGGCTTTGCTTTATCATATTTCTGATTGCTGCCACTCCGGATCAAACTGGAAAAGTCTTGGCGGAATGACCAAATCCAGAATGGCAGAACCTGGAAACAACCGACGAGATGTAGATAAATTTTTAGGATATGAATTTTATCAAAAAACGAAAACCGACGAAGGGGAAAGATTAACTCCTCCACAGCCTGCCAATGTTATCGCCCTCTCTGCTTGTCAGTCCGATCAAACGGCTAAGGAAGCCTACATCGATGGAGATTATCGGGGTGCATTTACTTATAGTTTAATTCAAATATTAAAAAATTCAGGGGGGAATATTTCCAACCAGCATTTGCTCAACCAGTTGACCTCCCAAATCAGAAACCGGGTCAAAGAACAAAGTCCTCAACTGGAAACGACCAATGCGAAAGACAAAAACCGCTTGTTTTTGGGTGGAATGATTACTGCTAATCCTGATATTTTTACCGTAGCTTTTGACAAATCCAAGGGCTGGATTGTTCAAGCCGGAAAATTGCACGGGCTGGATGTATCCTTTGAAAATGACAATCCTTTAAATATTTATGAATCAAATATATCAGATGCCGATATTCACTCTCTGATTACACCCATCGCAACAGGAAAGGTCATTCGCACCTATGCTACTTATGCTAAACTGAGCGGAGCGGATAGCTTAGATAAGGAAAAATCGTATAAAGGTTTTTTCAAGGAATCCAGCATTAAAAAATTAAAAGTATATATTGATTCTACATCTGAAGCCGAAGGATTAAAATTGTTGGAAGAACACTTAAAGGATATTCCTCACATTGAATTGACAGAAGATGCTAAAACTGCCCAATATTTTGCAAGGGCAAAGGACAAAACTTTTCGGCTGACGCTGCCCGGCGAGGAGCGACCTGTTTTTAGAAGAATTAATAATTATACGAAAAAATCCATCCAGCTCTTTGCAGATGATTTGAAAACAGTAGCCAACTGGAATGCTTTTATAGGTATCCAAAATCCGGGCAATAATATTGAAGAAGACGAATATGAAATTTCTTTGACTAAAGTGCTGGAAATGGATGAGGATTTTACTACCGCTTACAAGGAGGAATCGCTTGATCCATTTAAGGACAATCGCTTGTATTATGAACAGGAAAACGGTGAATGGTGGGAACCCAATATTAGGGTAAAAGTGACGAACAAAGGAAGACGACCTTTATTTTTTAGTGCGGTATTTTTGGGTCCTGATTTTGGTATAACCAATGAAATGTTACCAAAGGAAAAACTGGAACCCGGAGCCTCCGTTTATTTAAATTACCAGGAAAAAGACCGTTCCGGTGCGGTGAATTTTACCAGCGAAATTATTCCATTGCAAGTCCGGGAGGAATATCTCTCCTGGGGCGTATCAGAAATTAATGATATAATTAAAATATTTATTTCTAATGCCCCT
>JAHDCK010000178.1 GCA_020629915.1 Saprospiraceae bacterium | reverse complement strand
CCCCTGTGGTTGCAAACCTTTCCACAGCAATCCGAAAATATTTCTACCAATACCAATACCAATACAAATTCTAAGAATATTATAAATTCTAATAAGAAAAATGCAGTAAAATATGCGGAGGACGGCGAACTGATGGTAGAAATGCGAGAATCTGTCAACCTGACGCCGCTCCAGACTTTTTTGGATGCCAATGGGCTAACTGCCCGCCCTGCTTTCTCCCCCGCATCCGGCGATATTACGGATTTGGATGATGTACTATTGGTAGATATTCCTAAAGAAAAATTAGGAGAAATAGATAGAATTATTTCCGAATTGGAAAGAACGCTCGGCGTGGATTGGGTGGATGAAAATGATCTCGTTCAGCTCGATCCCAACGAAACAGTCGAGCCAGCAAAGTCCAGGCGCAACTACGGAATTAATGATCCGGGCGTAGAACAACTTTGGGGATTTGATGCGTTAAAAGTAGATGAGTTTTATGAATATGTAAAAAAGAGTGGAATAAAACCCAAACGCAAAGCCAAAGTAGCTATCTTAGATACCGGTATAGATAGTAATCACGAGGATATAAAAGATAATTATGTGTCTGTAAATTCCAAGCACGATTCTGATCCGCAGGGTCACGGGACGCATTGCAGTGGGATTGCAGCAGCCGTCACCAACAACGGAAAAGGAACGGCCTCACTTGGACCAGATAATCAGTTTGTTCAGGTAACGAGTGTCCGGGTGTTGAGTAGTTTTGGTGGTGGAACGCAGAGCGGGATCATCAAGGGAATGATTGAAGCAGCGGATGCCGGGGTGGATGTGATTTCCATGTCGCTGGGCGGGCGTTCTACGAGCAGTCGGCAGAAGGCGTATAAAAGTGCCGTGGAATATGCCAATAAAAAGGGGGCGATTGTGGTTGTGGCTGCAGGAAATTCTAATAAAAATGCGAAGGACTACACGCCTGCGAATACACCGGGCGTGATTACGGTTAGTGCGATTGGGCCGGAAATAAAGAAAGCACCGTTCTCAAATACGGTAGAGGATCTAAAAATGGGCGTGGCGGCGCCAGGCGTTCAGATTTATTCTACGTTCCCTGATAATAAGTATATGACTTTTAATGGTACATCTATGGCAACGCCTTATGTGGCCGGATTGTTGGGCGTGATGAAATCCGTCAAGCCTGATTTGACGACCAAGGAGGCGTATAAAATTTTGAGTAAAACGGGTCAGGAAACGGCGGATGGAAAATTGACGGGGCCGCTGATCCAGCCGAAGGCGGCATTGGAAAGTTTGTTGAAGTAAATTTTATTTTATATAAAATATTTTGAGACCTGCAAGAAGCTTCTTGCAGGTTTTTTTATGTGGCAAGAACAAGTAGAGAAGTGTAATTTATTATTGAACTATTCCTTATATTCGCCGAAGGGATTTTTTTTAAACCAACCAAATCTGACTATGCAACCCGAATTACTTTGGCAACCCGGAGATGATTATTTTTATAAATCAAATTTAATCAAATATTATTATTGGTTAAAAAAGAATAAAGGATTAGAATTTTCCAGATACGAAGAAGCCTGGAAATGGTCAACAGAAAATCCAGCCGATTTTTGGGAATCCATCTCTCAGTATTTTAATGTCATCCATCATACGCCTTACACCAAAGTCATGTCTGATGATCCCATGCCGGGGACGAAATGGTTTGAGGGCAGTACATTGAATTATTCTGAACATATATTTAGAAATTATACGGATGAGCAGCCTGCCATTATTCATCAAACGGAAAGTCGTCCGCTAACAGAATTGTCCTGGGCAGAACTCCGGCAAAAAGTGACGGCTCTACAAAATTATTTTAAAAATATAGGACTAAAAAAAGGAGATAGAGTCGTAGCGTATCTGCCGAACACACCAGAAGCGACAATAGCTTTTCTAGCGGTCAATTCTCTAGGAGCAATTTGGTCGAGTTGTTCGCCGGATTTCGGGACGAGTAGTGTGGTGGATCGTTTTCAGCAGATTGAGCCAAAAGTTTTGATTGCGGTAGATGGTTATCACTACGGCGGAAAATCTTTTTCTAAAGTTAAGGAAGTCCAGGCCATTTGTGAAGCCCTGAATACCCTTGAAAAAGTCGTATATATTCCATTCTTGAATGAAAATGCGGATAAAAATGACATACCGAATGCCGTGCTTTGGTCCGAGGCTCTAAGCCAAGCCGAAGGCGAATTGACCTTTGAGGCCGTGCCGTTTGATCATCCGATTTGGGTGTTGTACTCTTCCGGGACGACGGGCATCCCCAAGGCGATAACCCATTGCCACGGAGGGGTTTTATTAGAACATTTTAAATATTTAGCTTTTCATAATGATGTCCGAAAGGGTGAGCATTTCTTTTGGTTTTCCACGACGGGGTGGATGATGTGGAATTTCGTTCAGGCTTCCTTGCTCGTAGGGGCGACGGTTGTTTTATACGATGGGAGTCCGGGTTATCCCAATCTAAATATTATGTGGGAATTTATACAAAAAGCTAAAATAAATCATTTTGGAACTTCTGCGCCCTTCCTCGTTGCCTGCATGAAAGCGGGAATGACGCCACAGAAAGATTACGATTTTTCTCATTTGAGATCCATTGGTTCTACGGGTGCGCCCTTGCCACCGGAAGCTTTTCATTGGGTTTATGAAAATGTCAAAAAAGATATATGGCTTTGCTCTATGAGTGGAGGTACGGATGTGTGTACCGCCTTCGTAGGAGGTTGTCCGACAAGGAATGTTTACATGGGTGAAATCCAGTGTCGGGGATTGGGTGTTAAGTTAGAAGCCTTCAATCCGGAGGGACAACCTGTGCTGGATGAAGTAGGGGAGATGGTGATTACCGTCCCAATGCCGAGTATGCCGATTTACTTTTGGAATGACGAAAATCAGAAGCGATATCGCAGTAGTTATTTTGAAATGTATCCGGGGATTTGGCGGCATGGTGATTGGATAAAAATCACAGAAAGAGATTCGCTGATCATTTATGGTCGCTCGGATGCTACGCTCAATCGGATGGGTGTGCGAATTGGGACGAGTGAAATTTATCGGGCCGTGAATAAAATTTCAGAGGTGAAAGATAGCATGATTATTAATATAGAAAAACCAGATGGGAGAGATGTGATGCCCTTGTTTGTTGTGATGAATGAAGGACATATTTTAAATGATGATATTAAAACAAAAATAAAACGAACGATTCGATCGGATTACTCGCCTCGCCACGTGCCTGATGATATTATTTCCATTCCCGAAATTCCATACACCATAAGTGGCAAAAAACTGGAAACACCTGTTAAGAGAATCCTCATGGGAATGGCCCCTGAAAAAGCAGCCAATAAAGATTCCATGAAAAATCCCTCAGCGCTGAACGTGTTTATCGAGATGGTCGGGCAATTATAGTTTTGTTAAAACGCTTGCCTTTTGAAGAGGTTTTTTTATATTTAAGGATGTCAAATGTATTAAAAACAAACCTTATGTATAAAATGAAAACAAGCAGCGTATTAATTATTACATTTTTTCTTATTGCGTTATTGATTCCAGCTTTTAACAGCAATGCGGCATCTACTCCTAATGAATTTCCAGTTGAAGGATTGAATCGCATCCAAAAGATTAAATATAAAATATTTAAAAAGGCAATTGATAAGCAATTAAAGAAATTAAGAGCCACTAATGTGGATTGCGATAAAGTGTATTTGGATAGTGGAGACATTTTATCCGTTCACGTTGTAGAAGTAGGAGATTATTCGGTGAAGTACAGGTTTTGTGGAGATAAAGAAGGAAAGGTCATTGAAATTTCTAAAAATAAAGTCAATAAAATTCAATATGTAAGCGGGGATGTTATGACATTTAGCGGGAATACTCCTGCCGATTTTGATTCAAAATCCTATTCCGATGCCCCAAGTATTTCAGAAGATCTTAGAAATACAAGAAAATCGACTGGAATTGCCCTTGGCTTTTTATTAGGCTTGATTGGAGTATTAATCGCTTATGGAATTTCTGCCAATTATGGATTTAAGGATAGAAGTATGACAACAGGAGCCTGGATAGGTGTTGGCTTAGCGGTGCTTTTTACTTTAATTCTTACGGTTATTTTTTCAATCTCTATTTTGTAGAATTATTTAAAATAAGTTTTATCACTTATAAGCTTTTTTAATATCATCAAACCAGCTCGCCAGGGTTTCTCTTTCTTCCGGAGAAAGTTTAGCCTCCCAGTGCATCATCCAGTAAGGTGTAAGTGGCATGTGTTTCTGGCGGGTCTCCTCCGCAGATTCTTCCAGTTTGTGCTTGGCCTTGTCCGGGGTTTGTGAATTCCAGGTAGAAAAATTCAGGTTTTCCCGGCCTTCTTCAATATGCCCTTTTAACCAAAAATTTACAGGCGTAATATATGAATACCAAGGATATTTAGTCTCGTGAGAATGACAATCGTAGCAAGCGGTTTTCATGATGCGCACCACTTCAGCAGGTGGATTGGTTACTTCGATTAAATCCTGCCCCGGCCGGGTTTCGGGATTGGTCTTATCTGTTTGTATAAATTGTATTAGAATAAAAATAATACCAAGGCCAATTAAAATATTTCTCTTGTTCATCAAAATTAAATTTTAAAATAAAAATTCAACAAAAGTAATAGAATTTGGTTTCAATAGGAAGACATTAGAATTGTCATTCTATCAAATAAAACATTTAAATTAGAGCCAACAAACCAAATTCCCTATGAAATTGCGTCAAATCATCATATTGATAGCCGCCCTCGTTTTTCTGGGAGCATCCTTCGCACTTAGCGGAAGGCTTAGCCAGAAAAAAGAAACCACAAAATCTGCCCCCAAAATTACAAATGCACTCAACGACCTCAAGCAGGTGAAAACCCGTGAAGTGAAAAACACCACTCAGGCAACCCAGGTCGAAGTTTACGGAAAACTCGTGCCCTTTGAAAAGCTCGACATTTTCTCCGAAATGGGCGGGATGCTTCGCAATACTTCCAAGCCATTTAAAAAAGGTGTATATTTTAAAAAAGGAGATGTTCTTTTTGAAATAGATGATCAGGAACAACGCCTCAACCTCATGGCTGCGCGCAGTGCCTTGCAGACTGCCATCACTCAAATGATGCCAGACTTGAAAATTGATTATCCGGCCAGCTTTTCCAATTGGGATAGTTATCTCAAAAATTTTAATGAAAAACAATCCCTTCGGCCCTTTCCCGTAGCGGTCAATGCACAGGAGAAAAATTTTGTAGCAGCAAAAAATATTTATAATCAATATTATAATATAAGAAGTCAGGAAGAACGCCTTTCTAAATATATCGTCTATGCGCCCATCTCCGGGATTATTACCGAAGCCTTCGTCTTGCCGGGAACACTCATCCGCCCGCAGCAAAAATTAGGAAGTATTATGAACACCGGAAGCTACGAATTGGAAGCGCCGATTCCGGTCAATGAATTGGATTTTATTAAAACAGGCGCGAGGGTGAAATTGTCCTCCGAGGATATTTCCGGGAGTTGGAACGGGCAGGTGACGCGCGTGAGTAAAACGATTGATCCAAGCACTCAGGCCGCTACGGTTTACATTGCGGTTAGCGGGAAGAAGCTCCGGGAAAATTTATACCTGCGTGGCAACATCGCTGCGAGAAGTATTTCTAACGTCACCAAAATACCCAGAGAGATTTTAATAGAAGGAGATAAAATATATGTTGTTCAGGATTCTGTTTTACAATTAAAAAATATTCGTATAGAAAAAATGCTCGAACAAGAGGTGCTAGTCAGCGGCTTGCCGGACGGGGCAAAAATTCTGGAAAGAAACTATCCGGGATTGTACGATGGTTTGAAAGTAGAAATAGAGTAATTTTTCCTATAATAAGAATATTTAATGAGAGCTACAATAAAATACTTCCTGGACAACCCATTAGCCGGAAACCTCCTGATGTTTTCCATCCTTATCTTTGGCCTATTTGGATTGTTCCAAATGCAATCCACTTTCTTCCCGGAAACACCTAGTCGGTTACTCGCCATTCAGGTCGTTTATCCTGGTTCTTCCCCGGAAGAAATAGAAGATGGAATTATATTAAAAATAGAAGAAAACCTAAGAGGATTAACCGGAGTGGAACGAGTCACTTCTGTGTCAAGAGAAAACGGGGGAAGCCTGACTGTGGAAGTGCAGCAAGGCTACGACCCTGACTTGATTTTAACGGATGTCAAAAATGCGGTGGACCAAATCAGTTCCTTTCCCGCCGGGATGGAACCGCCAACTGTGTATAAACTCGAAGGACTCAACTTCGCCATTAATTTTGCCCTTACGGGAAATCTGGATTTGAAAACGCTCAAGTCATTTGGGCGGAAAGCGGAGGATGAACTCCGGGACATCAATGGCATTTCCAAGGTGAGCCTGAGTGGATTCCCCGAAGAAGAAATCGAAATTGCCTTCCGGGAAGATCAACTCAATGCCTTTAACCTGACCTTCGCCGAGGCCACTGCAGCCGTTCAACGCGCCAACCTCGAAATCACCGGAGGAAATGTCAAAAGTCCGGCCGAGGAATTTATTGTTCGAGCCCGTTCTAAAAATTACTACGCTGACGAATTAAAAAAGATCGTATTAAAAACAAGTGCATCCGGCACAGCGATCCGCCTGGGCGATGTCGCTGCGGTTCGGGATCAATGGGTGGACAATCCCGCCCGAACTTTTGTGAATGGCAAGGAAGCCGTTATCGTCTCTGTGCAAAATACCAATGAGGAAGATTTGTTATTTATAACAGATAAGGTGAAGGAATATGTTGAAGATTATAATGTAAAAAATACTAATATAAAAGCAACTATTATACGAGATTCTTCTATAACTTTACAGCAGCGTATTGACCTACTCACCAAAAACGGAGTCATTGGGTTTATTTTAGTCGTGCTAATTCTGGCCATGTTCCTGCATTGGCGGCTGGCTTTTTGGGTAGGTATTGCCATTCCGATTTCTATCATGGGGATGTTTATGTTGGGTAATTTTCTTGGGGTGACAATCAATGTCATTTCCTTGTTTGGAATGATCATCGTGATTGGGATTTTGGTAGATGATGGAATTGTAATTGCAGAAAGTATTTATCAAAAATACGAAGCCGGAGAAAACCGAATGGATGCCGCTATCAACGGAACGATGGATGTATTGCCCGCTGTTTGTTCTGCGATTACCACGACGGTGATTGCCTTTTCTACTTTCTTTTTTATAGAAGGTGCGCTGGGGGATATTTTTTATCAAATGGCTATCGTGGTGATTGTTACATTAGTGTTTTCTCTTATAGAAGGTGCGCTAATATTACCAGCGCACGTTGCTCATTCCAAAGCCTTATCGCCTGATCGAAAAACGCCCTGGATTCAGAAGCAGTTGGACAACGTCATGAACTTTCTGAAAAATAAAATTTATTCTCCTATATTAAAATTTTGTTTAGAAAATGTTGCCGTCGCTATTGTCCTTCCGGTTGGCTTGATGGTGCTGACAATTTCAGCCATTCAAGGCGGCATGATCCGAACGACTTTCTTTCCGGTCATCGAAAGAAATGATGTAGATATTTCTTTGGAAATGCCCGCCGGATCAAGGGAAGCGGAAACGCTCAAGTGGTTAGATAAGATGGAAAAAATTGCCTGGGAAGTCAACCGGGATTTTGGGGATAAATATTTTAACGGGGACACATTACCTATTTTAAAAATACAAAAAAATATAGGATCATCCGGCGGGGGTGGCGGAGGTGGTCCCAATCAAGCCGTTGTGAGTGGAGGGAGTTCTGGTTATAAAGGTAACCTGAGTATCGCTTTGATAGATGGAGAAACGCGGGACACAGTTACAGCAAATATGATCTCAAGTGAAATCCGCAAGCGGGTGGGTCCTATCTCCGAAGCGGAAAATACGACTTACGGGATTAGTTCTGTTTTCGGTAAACCCGTTTCTATTTCTCTTCTTGGTAATAATTATGAGGAGCTGGAAAACGCCATTAAAGACTTTAAAACGGAACTGGCCAAGGAGCCGGACCTCCGGGACATCCTCGATAATAATCAGCAAGGATTAAGAGAAATTAATATAAGTTTAAAGGATAAGGCGTACTTGTTGGGTTTAAATTTGCAGCAGGTACTCGGCCAGGTACGGTCTGCTTTTTTTGGGAGCGAAGTGCAGCGATTGCAAAGAGGCCGGGACGAGGTACGGGTGTGGGTAAGGCTGGATGCAAAGGAAAGAGCCAGCCTGACCAACCTCGAAAATCTGCGCATCCGAACGGCTGCCGGGCAATCAATTCCCTTGCACGAAGTAGCCAATTTTAAAATGGAACGTGGCGTGACGGCCATCAATCACCTGGATGGAAAACGGGAAGTCAAGGTAGAAGCAGATGTGAAAAATGCTAAAGTGTCGGTGTCCGATATTACCAATAAAGTAAAAACAGAAATCGGCCCCGCTATCCTCAAAAAGTATCCGAACGTCAAGGTATTATACGAGGGACAAAACCGGGAGCAGGAACGCTCGGCGAGTTCGATGCAGCGAACGATGCCGGTGATTTTATTTCTGATGTTTCTGGTCATTGCTCTGACCTTCCGATCCCTGAGTCAGACCGTGGTGGTGTTTGCCCTGATTCCGTTTGGATTTATCGGAGTAGGGTGGGGACATTACATTTTTGATACACCTATAAATTTGTTTTCTATGTTGGGTATCATTGCATTGGTTGGAATCCTCGTCAATGATGCTTTAGTTTTTGTAGCAGCCTTTAATCAAAATATAAAATCAGGTCAGTCGCATTGGGATGCTTTGTACAATGCCGGGGTGTCCCGCTTTCGTCCGATTGTGTTGACTTCGGTGACAACGGTTGCTGGTTTGGGTCCGCTCATTTTGGAAAAAAGTTTTCAGGCGCAGTTCCTTGTTCCGATGGCGATTTCGATTGCCTTTGGATTGGTGGTTGTTACATTTATAATATTAATTTTATTGCCATCTTTGTTGATGTTGGTCAATCGCTTTAAAGTTTATTCTATCTATCTTTGGAGTGGAGAAAAGCCGGGTTATGAAACAGTCGAGCCAGCCTATCCGATTGATGAAGCAAAATGGGAGTTGAATAAAGAGTCTTTATTGCCGGAACAAAAACCACACCGTTCTTACGGTATTTGGGTTTTGGTATTGGCTTTGTTGGTGTTGGCAATTTATTTTCTTCAAAGTCTGGCTGGATTTTTTATGGGGTAAAAATTAGTTGGACTTTACTATCTTTAAAAGTAAAAATAGAAGTTTCAAGGTTGAAAACAAAGGGTTTTGCATAATTTGATGCTATTTATGGATAAGGTATTATATGCCCCTTTTAAATAATTAAAACATAGTTTTTTGAATTATTTTGTTTTTAATTTGGTGTTTTTTGTTTAATTCTTGGATTAAATATATATCTTCTTTGTCTTGAAACA
>JAHDCK010000177.1 GCA_020629915.1 Saprospiraceae bacterium | reverse complement strand
ACCGGCCACAATAATCTTTAAAATACTTTGAACATTATTATGTCCAGTTACTTAATATTAATTAAAACACACAAATCATAAATATGAAAATTCCAATCCTAGATGCTCGCAAACTCACCTTGCAACGACAGGGTTTTTACCATTCCATTTTTCAAAACAACAAGGAAGGTGTTTTGGAAATGCTTCTGCGATTGGGATATGTTCAGATTGATACGATTTCGGTGGTGCAGCGGGCGCATCATCACGTCATTTGGTCGAGGGTTCCAGCTTACGAACCGGATTGGATTATTGATTTACAAAAAGAAAAAAAAGTATATGAATATTGGAGTCATGCAGCTGCTTATCTTCCGATGGAACACTACCGTTTTTGTCTGCCTAGAATGAAGCGATTTGCCGGTGGAGATTCGCATTGGTTTAAGCAGGATGAAACTGCAAGGAAACAAGTTTTAAATTATATTAAAAAAAATGGCCCTGCCCGCTCTGCGGATTTCAAACGAGCCACTCCAAAAAAAGGGGAAGGCTGGTGGGATTGGAAGCCGACTAAAAAAGCCTTGGAGCAATTATTCATGGAAGGAAAATTAGCCGTAAAGGAACGTGTTAATTTTCAAAAATTATATGATTTATCCAACAATGTTTTACCTGAAAATATAGACAAAAAAAGTCCGACTGAAAAGCAGTACGTTGAATTTTTGGCGCAGCAATTTATCCATGCCCATGGCTTTGGGCGACCGGAAGAAATGGCACATTTGAGAAAAGGCATGAAGCCGCTTGTTTTAAAATATTTAAATTCTAATAAAAATTATATTAAAACAATTGTAAATAATATTGAATATTTTACAACGGAAGAAATGCTCGATTCTATACCAAAAAACGATCCTGACAAAAAAGTATATATTTTATCTCCTTTTGACAATTTGGTTATTTTGAGAAAACGACTGAAGGCTTTGTTTGATTTTGATTATCAAATTGAATGCTACGTACCGGAGCCGAAACGAAAGTATGGTTATTTCACTTTACCTATTTTGTATGGAACGGATTTCATTGGGCGGATGGATTGCAAGGCAGATCGAAAAGAAAGTATTTTTTATATAAAAAAATTATATTTAGAGTCTGATTATAAAAAACCAAATGCCGAACTCACCAATTCACTAAAAGAATCCATATATCAATTTTCTATTTTCAATAATTGTAAAACGATAAAAATTTTGGAAACTTTCCCGAAATCTTTTAAGCGAGTACTGAAGTTTTAGATTCCCTTTTAACACAGAAACCTTTTCTTGTCAGGTGTCCCACCTGACAAGGCCACCGATATAAATCCAAAAAAAATCTCATCCCACCTGTATCTTTTTTTCACCCTGCCGTTAAGGAATCGTATTAGCTGCTAAGACAACTTATTTTTTTTATCTAATTTTTTAAAAAAACAAATATGAATTATCCAGAAAAAATCAACTGGTATGGCTTTGCTATGGGAATTTTGATCTTTTTTTCCTTTTCGCTCTACGGCCCTTCTCTGCCTTCTGGCTCAACTCAAGACTTAACTATCCAAACAGATTCCCTTCCTCCCGGCACTCAAAATTTTATCGTAGATACGATTTACACTTTTGATCCGGCGACAGGAAAAGAAACCGTGAGAATTGTAAAAAACAGATTGGAAAAAACTAAAAAACAACCCATTGCCAATTCCTCAGACTGGGACATTGACACTATCATTATTTTTGACCCCGTGACAAAGACAGAGGAGATTAAAATTATTAAAAACAAAAAGAATTGATATAATAAAATCCAATTATCAAAACCTCGTTACTGACGCTTAGGTCAGTAAAGGTTCGCTCGGATTTAACAAATGAAAAAATGCCATTTGTTAAATCCGAAACGAAGTGGAGGTTTTGATAAATGGTCTTTAGCAGGAGGATAAGCTAATATTATAATTTTTATACAACTTATTTATCTATACTTTTATTCTTAACATGTTTATCCAGCCATTCCGTCATTTCCCAAAGCATGTGCAAGACAGATTCCTCGGCCCGATAACCATGACTTTCATGTGGCAACATCACCAAACGCACCTGTGCCCCGTGCCCTTTCAGCGCACCATAAAACCGCTCACTTTGCATCGGATACGTCCCGGAGTTATTATCCGCTTCCCCGTGAATGAGCAAGAGCGGTTCCTTGATTTTATCCGCAGCCATGAAGGGCGACATTTTAAAATACGTCTCCGGAGCTTCCCAAAAAGTGCGCTCCTCCGCCTGAAATCCAAAGGGCGTCAACGTTCGGTTGTAAGCACCGCTCCTTGCAATTCCAGCCGCAAAAAGATCCGAATGTGCCAGTAGATTCGCCGTCATAAATGCGCCGTAGGAATGTCCTCCTACCGCCAGACGATCCCGGTCGCCAATACCCATTTCTACCACTTTGTCGATAGCTGCCTCCGCACCGGAAACGAGTTGTTCTACGAAAGTTTCATTGGGTTCTTCCTCTCCTTCTCCGATAATTGGCATAGAAAAATCATCCAAAATCGCATAACCCTGCGTCACCCAAAACAAGGGCGAACCGTAGTACAGCCTAATAAATTCGTAGGGCGAATCCGTTACCTGACCAGCAGCATCTTTACTCTTAAACTCCCTTGGATAAGCCCACATAAAGACGGGTAATCGTCCGTCTTTTTCCTTATCGTATCCGGCAGGCAAATACAAAGTTGCCGTCATTTCAACGCCATCTTTTCTTTTATATTTAATTAATTCCTTATGTATTCCATCCAGAGATTTGTAGGGATTTGGGAAAGTTGTAACCGGAGTTATTCCTTTTTTATTTATATTTTTTAAATAATAATTTGGCGGCTCTTCTACGGATTCTCTCCATGTAATCACGTCCCCTTTTTCTATATCTAAAATAGAAGCAATACGTTCGTAATAGGGTGCTTTGGACTGCCAAATTCTATCTGATTTTTTTGTATTAATATTAAATTTATCTAAAAAAGGCTTGTTTCCTTCGGGAGAAGCACCTGTTCCCGTGAGCCAGAGGGACTTCCCGTTATCTGTTTTCAGCAAAACGCTGCGGTCATACTCATTGCGTTCTTTTCTAAAGCGACCGGGGTCGGTGTATCGGTCTTGCCAGGAACGATCATATACGACTTCCTTAGATGTTTTGATATTGTCCGGCTTCCAAAAACTGGTAATTTCCCGGCGGTCTTTCCACTCCCATTCGTAAACAATCGCCAAATCGCCATCACCCCAATCAATACCTCCGTAGCGTAGATTTAATTTTATGCCCGGAGCAGGTTCTCCCTGAAAAGGAGCTTTTAGAGAAAACAACTGATCCCGGAATTCAGCTTCCTTTTTAGGATCTCCATCATCCTGTGCTTCCGTCCAGTACAACGTGGAAGGCGCATCTGCCCGCCAGGTAAAACTCCTGGGGCCTTTTCTCGTAGCCCCGAAACCTTTCGGCAAATTATCCGATAGTGGCACATCTGCAATTTGTTTTATATGTTGCCCTTTTATATTAAAAATATCTACCGAGAGCGGAAAGCGACTGTACGGTACGAGATAGGAAAATGGCTCTTTTATAGATTGCAATAAAATATATTTACTATCCGGAGACACAGAAAAACTGCGCACCATTCCAGCTTCTCCAAATTCCGTTATTCTACCAGATAACGTATTTAAAATTTTTAATTGCGAAGTAGCGAAGTATTTAAATAATTCTTCATCATATTTGTTTTTCAACAAATCCTGATACGTTCGCACCGGACTTTTCTCTCCGGTATTTTCCTGGACAGAAGGGCCTTTGGGAGCGATGGGCGCACGGGGTTTTTCTCCTCTTCCTTCAACCAAAGACTTAAATAATATAGAAGATTCTGAAATCCATCTATAAGGTAAGCCGGACATGGCATCGTTGATAATGGCATCTGTGACGCGTTTTGCCGTTGCTTTTTTTGTATCGGCCAGCCACATTTCCAGGCCATTGGGTTTCGTGATGGTAAAGACAATTTTAGAAGCATCCGGTGCCCAACTCACATTTTCGATCATGGGCTTGGCTGGCAAGCCAGTGATGATTCTTTCCTGGCCGGATGATAAAGATTTTAAAGTCATATTATTATAAAATCTCGATCGACTCGAACCATTCGTCTTTGGATTGATCCGCAAACCCGCTAGTCGCAATTCTTCTTGAGCTACTTCCTCAATGGAAGGCATCCCCGGACGACCCAGCAAAAGCATCATCGTTTTGTCCGGACTAAGGGAAGCTAATGGCGTAGCCGGAGCAGTGACAAGATCGGCAATGGCCTTGGGCGGTTTTTGATAATTGACATTTAGTTGTCCTTCCATATTATTTGAAATAAAAATTATAATTATAAAAAAAATGATGCGAATGTAATTCATGGTGTTTGGTTTTACATAAGAATTTCTATTAAAACAATACTGCGACCGCGCTGCGGTCGCAGTATTAAATTGTTCTATTTAGTAATGATAAATCAAGTTACATAAATTTCCTGAATCGCCTCATTGACCATTTTGCTAATTGGCCGGGCCTTTGTCCCCACCATGACATGAGAACCATTTTCTATCCATTTTGCATCAGAAATAAACCGCGCCGGCATCAATCGATCGGCGGTTCCGTGTATATGTAAAACTTTAGTACGACTCTTTTCAAACTGCCAGTTGACAATCGTATGTACGCCCCAGCGGATGATCCGGTTATCTGTGCTGCGAATCATATCAACAAAAGACGTATAAATCTGACTATTCATTTTGCCAAAAATGGGCTGAATAAACCACGGAATATTTTTTATCAACCCAGGTGGAACGAGGCGATAAAATCCCGTTTTTTCACTAAGGCGGAACAAGGTCGGTTTTTCGTCCGGATGCTTGATACTCGAGATCAGAATCACCAACGGCACTTCTATTTGTTCTGCTATTTCCAGAGCTAAAACGCCACCCATCGAAACACCAATTAAAATCGGATTGGGATGTTTTATATAATTTTTAATTAAACGGGATGCGTAAGATTGAATACTTTCCCTGGAAGACTCCGGCAAAATATAAGGGATATGTTCCTGCGTATCGCTATTTAATTTTAAAAAAGAAAAAATGCGTTTATCGGCACCCAGGCCTGGCAAAAAATACAATGGAGGATTTTGCATATATAATTTAATCTTCAGTAAAACGATAACCCACTCCCCAGGAGGTGAGAATATAACGTGGCTTGGAGTGGTCGGGTTCAATTTTGGAGCGCAGGCGGTTGATATGAGCATTGACCGTATGTTCATACCCTTCAAATTCGTAACCCCAAACCAGATTCAAAATCCGGGTGCGCGTATAGCTCTTTCCCGGATTGGAGGCCAGCAAAGCCAGCAGGTCAAATTCCTTCTTGGATAATTCCAGTCGATTTTCGCCTCTGGTCACTTTTCGTTTGTCCAAATCAATCGTCAAATCTCCGGAGCGAATCACCTGATTTTTTTTCTCACTGGTAGAATCCGTTCGCGAAGTACGCCTAAAGATAGCCTTGACCCTCGCCACAAATTCCCGAAAGCTAAACGGCTTGGTGAGGTAATCGTCTGCCCCGGTTTCCAGACCCAGCACTTTATCAATTTCTTCTGATTTGGCCGTGAGCATAATAATAGGTGTGTTGTTTTCCTTCGCTCGAATCCGGCGACAGATTTCCATTCCATCCATCCCCGGCAACATGATATCTAAAACGATTAAATCAAAGGCTTGCCCCAGTGCTTTTTGCAAACCTTCCCGTCCGTCCGAGCACTTCGTCACCTCCACCTGAATATCTTTCAGGTGAATCTCCAGCAGATGTTGGATATTCGGATCATCTTCTACAATTAATGCTTTTTTCATGGATATAATTAGGTGCTGACAAAATTCTAAAAAAATGACGGGATTCAAAAAGCAAAATAGGAAACATTATCTTTGTTTTCACAAAAACTAACCCATGGGGAAATTTTCTATCTATCATGTCCTTCCAAAAAATTTGACAGGGGATGTTTTACGACCGTTAAACGACTTTAAAATAAGTAACCCGGAGGAATACAAAAAGTTGAGTGCCAAATACAAAGGTCGGGAAGCTTTAATGGAACGAACGATCCCGCTTTTGGACTGCCTTTGGAATGACGTTTTATTTTTTTCGCCCGTTCCACCCGAAAAACTGAAGGTAATATTTGATGACTTGAATATCAACTGGCGATTGGAAAACTGGCTTGAACTCGATATGGAAAAGATGGAGGGTGCTTATCAAAATGCCGTTTTGATGGAATTTAAAACCAATCAATGGAAAAAGGGAGATTTTTCTCTGGAGCCTTATCGGTTCTCCTGGTTGACGCCTGAAAAACTTGGAAGCATCCGGGAAGTGCCACAGTGGACGATTGATTTTTATAAAAATTGCCTTCGGGAAAAACAACCCCTTTTTGTTTTTCAGTACATCCCTCATATTTTGTATAGGGGAAACATTGATTTAAAAAATTTAAATGCTGTTAAAATCCCAGCGTAATTCAATTTAAAACATGAAAAATATCGCCCTTTTTGCCTCAGGTCGCGGAACGAATGCCGACAATATTATTCAGTATTTTAAAAAAAATAAAACGGCCAATATTGGGCTGGTTATCACCAACAACAAAAATGCAGGTGTACTAGAGGTGGCCAAATACCATGAAGTGCCTTCTGCAATTTTCCCAAAAAGGGAATTTTTTGCCCGTCACAAAATCTTAGAGACTTTATCCCATTATAATATAGATTTTATTGTTTTGGCAGGTTTTATGATACTTATACCTAAGTATCTGATTGACACCTTTTCGGGTAGGATTATTAATATTCATCCGGCTTTGCTCCCTGCATTTGGGGGGAAAGGCATGTACGGCAGCCATGTTCATCAGGCAGTGTACGACTCTAAAGTGTCACAAACAGGCATAACGATACACCATGTAAACGAATTCTACGATGAAGGAGCTGTCATTTTTCAGGCTTCCTGCTCGGTAGAAAAAACAGACACCCCCGAAAGCATTGCGCATAAAGTCCATCAACTGGAATATGCGCATTATCCTAAAGTTATTGAAAATCTTGTGAAGTCAATTTAGAACCAGTAAATTGGTCTAAAAATTGAACTACCCCATTTATAACATAAACTAACTACCCCGATGATGTACAGATATTTCTTACTCTTCGTTTTTTGCTTGTCCGTCTCCCTTGCGATGGCACAACCCAAACCTAAATTTAAAACCCACTGGAAAGACCGCGTGGATAAAGCGGAAGAATATTACCGAATGGGTAATTTTTCAAAGGCCGGATGGGAATTCAACCGAGCCTGGAAAGAAAAAAAGAAAAAACTGGATCTGGTTTTTAAGGCTGGTGAATGCTATTATAAAGCAAGAGATTATCAAAAAGCGGCTCGTGCTTATAAGTACGTTAAAAACAATAATGATTTTCCTAAAGCCGGATTTCAATATGCTCAATCTCTAAAGAAAGCCGGAAAACACGAAGATGCGATTCGGGAATTTGTACTCTTTATCAGTAACTATCGGGGAGGGGATTTCCAGAGTATGTCTGCTAAAGTAGAAAAAGAAAAAAAGGGATGTGAATTGGCTCTTCAAACAGAAGGTCAAAAAAGCACCCTCAAAGTAGAACACCTTGCAGGGGACATCAACAGCGATGTAACTGAATTTGCTCCCATCCCTTTTTCGGATGATATCATTTATTTTTCTTCAAATGTAGAGGGCGCTGCAAAAGTTTACCGCGCCCAGCGCAAAGATGGAAAATGGGGCAATCCTACCGTTCCTAAGATTTTTACTAAAATAGAACAAACCCACTTCGGGAACGGAAGTTTTTCTCCGGATAATAAGCGATTTTATTTCACCCAATGCGAAGACAAAAAGAAAACTTTTGGCGTACATTGCCAGCTTTATGTCATGGAGCATAAAGGAGGATTTTGGAACACGCCAGAGAAACTCCCCGCTTATATTAATGAAGATAACGTCAATGTAACTCACCCACATGTCACTGTTAAAGATGGAAAAGAAATATTATATTTTTCTTCCGACAAAAAAGACAACAGTCGTGGCGGATATGACATTTGGTATGTAACCAGAGATTATAAAAGTAAAGAACTCAATTTTTCTTTACCGGCTAATCTGGGTCCTAAAATCAATACGCCAGGAGATGAGGCTACACCGTTTTATGACAATAATGAAGGTATTCTTTATTTTAGTTCTGACGGACACGTTACTTTAGGTGGGAAAGATATTTATAAAACTTCCGGCAATATGAAAATCTGGTCTGCTCCCGAAAACCTTGGGCAACCGATCAATTCCAGTGCGGATGATTTATTCTACGTAAAAAAACCCTGGAAGAATGGTGGATACTTTGTTTCCAATCGCCTTTTTGGAGCAGAGAAAACTTCCAATCAGGATGATGACATCTTCCAGTTTGAAGAGGCAGAAGAGCGCATCATGGTAGCTGGAAATATTTTAGCACAGGGCAGCCGGGAGGAAAAAGTCTCGGATGTCAAGCTCAGCTTGTATGAAATTATGAAAGGGGGTCAAAAGCGTCTGCTCAACACGAGAACTTTTGAGGCAGGGCAATACTCTTTTGATTTGATTCCTAATAAAAAATATAAAGTGGAGGCGGAAAAAGAAGGGTACAACAGTGCTTTCTTTGATTTGGATGTAAAAGGAAATGCCAGTGCTTATAAAAAGAATCTCGAGCTTGAAAAGAAACTTATCGTAGCCTCCACTACTGCGAAAAGTCCTTCCCGCTCTGCTGAAATTACGCCCAAGCCGGAGAACCCGGTTTCTTCCAAAGTCACGCGACCTAAAATTGAAGCAAAGCCAGTAGTACCAACTGTAGCGGCTACTCCAAAAGTAACCGCCCCGACGACTTCCCGTCCGGTTTATACGCCACCACCAGCGACGACTGCTCCGAAACCCGTAGTAAAAACAACACCTGTTTATACCAATACAGCGAGTTCAAAACCGCCAGTGACAACTTCTGCACCGAGTACAATTCGCTCTTATCCCAGAGGCGTTTATAGTGAAGGCAGTAAAACCTATACCTACAAACCCAATACGGTAACAGCAAAAACTAAAGGGAAATATTATACCAGTTCAGATACGGGTGTTTTCTGGAAGGTGCAGGTAAAAGCGGTTAAAACATTTAAGTATCGCCACTATACTGATCTGGAACCCGTAGGAGAAATAGAGCAGGAATATACAGATAGCGGATTAACCCGTGTAATGGTCGGCCGCTTCCCGAATAAATCTGCAGCGATAAAAGCGAGAACCCAAGCCAGAGAAATTGGTTATGATCGGGCTTACCTTGTAAAGTATGCTTACGGCAAAAGAATTATTGTAAAATAATAACATATAAATAACCGGCCACAATAATCTTTAAAATACTTTGAACATTATTATGTCCAGTTACTT